>JAIRWW010000334.1 GCA_031268685.1 Azoarcus sp. | reverse complement strand
AATTGAATAAGGGTGAACGATTGATCGTCCCGTGCCTGGATGACACCGACCGCGCGCTGGCCGAGGGTGTGCTGGCGCGTCAATTGCGTCCGCTCGCCAAGACCATCACCCTGATCGAGTCACAGCGCGAAGATCACCAAGCGCGCGCGCGCCGCCTGCTGGATGCCCTGCTGCCGCACACAGGCGGGGCGATGCGGGTCGGCATCTCCGGCGTGCCGGGCGTGGGCAAATCCACGTTCATCGAAGTATTCGGCCTCTACCTGATCGAACAGGGGCTGCGGGTGGCGGTACTGGCGGTCGACCCCTCGTCGAGCCTGACCGGCGGCTCCATCCTCGGCGACAAAACGCGGATGGAACTGCTTTCGCGCAATCCGGCAGCCTTCATCCGCCCCAGTCCCTCGGCGGGCAGCCTTGGCGGCGTAGCCGAAAAAACGCGCGAAGCCATGCTGGCGTGCGAAGCCTCGGGTTTCGACGTGATCGTGGTCGAAACCGTCGGCGTCGGGCAAAGCGAAACAGCAGTGGCGGGGATGACCGACATCTTCTGCCTGCTGCAACTGCCCAATGCTGGCGACGATTTACAAGCCATCAAAAAAGGGGTCATGGAACTGGCCGACCTGATCGCCATAAACAAGGCCGACATCAACCCCAACGCCGCGCTTGCGGCGCGCGCGCAGATGAAAACCGCGCTGCACATGCTGCGGCCCGCCAGCCCCAACTGGACAGTGCCGGTACTGACGCTTTCGGCGCTGAAAAAGGACGGCGTAGCGGAATTCTGGGAGACCGTGCTGCGCTACCGGGATGCGATGACCGCCAGCGGCGAATTCACCGCCCGGCGGCGGCGTCAGGCGGCGGCCTGGATGTGGGAATTGATCGACGCAGGCTTGCGCCAGCGTTTTCGGCGGCATCCGCGCGTCAGAGCGGATTTACCGGAGTTTGCCGCCGCCGTGGAAGAAGGGCGGACAACGCCATCGGCGGCGGCGCTTGCGCTGCTCGCGCATTTGAAGGAATAAGGCAAGCGGCGATTATTCGTCGCCGTATGAGAATTCGGAAACTCAAGGAGGTCGTTCATGGAAGACATCATTGTTCAACTGGAAGAAAAACGCGCCAAAGCCTGCCTCGGCGGCGGGCAGAAGCGCATCGACAACCAGCATAAAAAAGGCAAACTCACCGCGCGTGAACGTATCGACCTCTTTCTCGACGACGACAGCTTCGAGGAATGGGATACGCTCAAAGAGCACCGCTGCACCGACTTCGGCATGGACAAAGCCGAGAAAATCCCCGGCGACGGCGTCGTAACAGGCTACGGAACAGTCAATGGCCGCCTGGTGTTCGTGTTCTCGCAAGATTTCACCGTCTTCGGCGGCGCGCTCTCCGAAGCCTACGCAGAAAAAATCTGCAAAATCATGGATCACGCGCTGAAAGTCGGCGCACCGGTAATCGGTCTCAACGACTCGGGCGGCGCGCGCATCCAGGAAGGCGTGGCCTCGCTCGGCGGCTATGCCGACATCTTCCAGCGTAACGTGCTGGCCTCGGGCGTAGTGCCGCAAATCTCCCTCATCATGGGGCCTTGCGCGGGCGGCGCGGTATATAGCCCGGCCATGACCGACTTCATCTTCATGGTAAAAGACTCCTCCTACATGTTCGTCACCGGCCCCGACGTCGTAAAGACCGTGACGCACGAAGAAGTCAGCTCCGAAGAACTGGGCGGCGCGGTCACGCACAGCACAAAATCCGGCGTAGCCGACCTCGCCTTCGACAACGACGTCGAAGCGCTGATGATGATCCGCCGCCTCATCGGCTTCATCCCTTCGTCCAACCGCGAGCGGCCGCCCCGGCTACCGGCAATCGACCCCGCCGACCGCCTCGACTACTCGCTCGACACCCTGGTGCCGGACAACACCAACCTGCCTTACGACATGAAAGAGCTGATCATCAAAATGGTTGATGACGGCGACTTCTTCGAGCTGCAAACCGACTACGCGAAAAACATCATCGTCGGTTTTGCCCGCATGGCGGGCGAACCTGTAGGCATCGTCGCCAACCAGCCGATGGTGCTTGCCGGCTGCCTGGACATCAAATCCTCAATCAAAGCGGCGAGATTCGTGCGCTTCTGCGACGCCTTCAACATCCCGATCATCACCTTCGTGGACGTGCCGGGCTTTTTGCCGGGCACAGCGCAGGAATACGGCGGCATCATCAAACACGGCGCCAAACTCCTCTTTGCCTTTGCCGAATGCACAGTGCCCAAAGTCACGATCATCACCCGCAAGGCTTACGGCGGCGCTTATGACGTCATGTCCTCCAAGCACCTGCGCGGCGACGTCAACTTCGCCTGGCCGACAGCGGAAATCGCGGTCATGGGCGCAAAGGGCGCGGTAGAAATCATCTTCCGCGAAGAAAAAAACGACCCCGAAAAGCTCGCCGCACGCGAAGCCGAATACAAAGCGCGCTTCGCCACCCCGTTCGCGGCGGGCGCGCGCGGCTTCATCGACGACGTCATCATGCCGCACGAAACGCGCATGCGCGTCTGCCGCTCCCTGACAATGCTCCGGAACAAGCAGCTCGAAAACCCGTGGCGCAAGCACAGCAACATTCCACTTTGAGGGTTTTGATATGGTACTTATTCGCAATCTTGAAAAGATTGAGCCTAAACGCGTATTACCCCATGGCGAGGCTGATGCGACTTTCTCAATCATCAGTGATGAAGGGGGGAAGTATCTTCAAGTGAATACCTATGGGTTGAAGGGACGTCAGTGTAAGGGTGCGCAAGATCAGACCATTCGCTTTTCTCCAGAAGCCTTGCGGCAACTGAAAGCGATCATTGAGGAGAACGGACTGTAGCCATGTTCAAGAAAATACTAATCGCCAATCGCGGTGAAATAGCCTGCCGCGTCATCAAGACCGCCCGCAAGATGGGCATCCAGACCGTGGCCGTCTATTCCGAGGCCGACCGGCGCTCCCTGCACGTCAAGCTTGCCGACGAAGCCGTCTTCATCGGTCCTGCGGCCTCGAAAGAGTCCTATCTCGTCATGGACAAAATCATCGAAGCCTGCAAAGAAACCGGCGCAGAAGCAGTGCACCCCGGCTACGGCTTCCTGTCCGAGAACGAAGAATTCGCCCGCCGCATCGAAGAAGAAGGCATCAAATTCATCGGGCCGAAGCACTACTCCATCGCCCGGATGGGCGACAAGATCGAATCGAAAAAACTGGCGATGGAAGCGGGCGTCAACGTCATTCCCGGCCACAACGAAGCGATCTCCGGCCCTGACGAAGCAGTGGAAATCGCCCGGAAAATCGGCTATCCGGTGATGATCAAAGCCTCGGCTGGCGGCGGCGGCAAGGGCCTGCGCGTCGCCTGGAACGACGAAGAAGCGCACGAAGGCTTTTCCTCCTGCGTCAACGAAGCGAAAAACTCCTTCGGCGATGACCGCGTCTTCATCGAAAAATTCGTCCAGGAACCG
>JAIRWW010000310.1 GCA_031268685.1 Azoarcus sp. | reverse complement strand
TTGAACGACCACTGTTTCAGGCTGGCCGTCGGCGCTTCAAAATTATCGCAAAAGCCGCCTGCATAGCGCGGCGCATCGACGCGGCGCAGCGACACATCGTCGATGAACCAATAATCGTAACCGTTAACCCTTTTGGGATCGGAGTTGTCGCCAAAGCCCCTGCCGTCCGGCTGTGTGAAGCGCAAGCGGAAGCCTTGCCAAAGCGCCTCTTCGGGCAACTGGAATATAGGCCGCAGAATTTCGCCCGGCGTCCCCTTGCTTGTCGCGCTGCGGTGATAGGCCAGAGTCTGCCATGTGCTGTTCTTGTCCAGATATTCCACACGAATATACGCATGCGTAGTCAGTGGTACACTCGCAAAACTGTCGTCGCCGCGGCGCAGCCAGTAGCCGAGTTCCACTGCCGAATTGGCGGGCAATCCGGAGAGGTCTATCTGCTTGCTCGTCACCGAATGCTGTTGCCAGCGGTTGAACATGCTGCGCCCGCGGTTGGCGCGCGGGTTGGCGCCATATTCGCGGTAGGGCTTGATGTCGCTGTCGATCCCCGCGCAGCCGCCCGCGTCAGGCTGGGCGTAATGTGGCGGTATCTGGGATGTGCAGGCGTTATGGTCGCTCTCCACCGTCCATCCATTGCCGACCATGCCCGATCTCGGAATCGTGCCCGGCCCGGATTCTCCCTGAACCGTCCGCTCGAAATCGTCGCACCAGATGGTATTGGCCGCGCCGCAGATCGTGCCCATCAGCGCATAGGCGTCGCCGGTGAAATTGCCGTTGCCGATGCCCGGCCCGCCAACGGGCCGTCCGCCTGCTACGGAAACAACCGAGTCGTCGTCAATGAAATCCAGGCGCAGGCTGGCTTGTTTTTCTGGAGTAATGCTGCCTGCCGGAACAACTGTCGTTACGTGATAAAGATCCCCCGAGCCGGTCACGGAAGCGATGCTCAGGGGCGTGGCCACGCCTGTGGAAGCCAGGCTGAAATCCTTTGCGTCCACGCCTGTGACGGGATGGGAAAACCTTACTTCCCATGTCACGGTAGCGCCGTTCATGCCCACCGCAATAGGGGGCTGCGGCTGCGGCAGCGCGGGCGTCATCCGGATGTGTTTTACTTTCGACTCTATGGCGATGCTGTCTGCCAGCGTGAAAAGCGGCGTAATCGCGCCGCGGGGCATCAAACAAGTGTTGGGCGAATATCCGTCGTGTACCCGCAGGTATAGCTTGTGTATGCCTGGGTCGATGTCCTGCGGTATGGTGATTTGCAATTTTGAAGAAAACTTTCCGGTGAAACCGCCATTGCTTGCTTGGGGGGTCGCGCAATACATTCCCGCCGCCAGATTGCTGGCGGTGGGCTTAGGCGGGGTAGGGGCGATCAACCATTCGACTCGCGCCACGCTCGTTCCATACGATTTCCGGTTGTTTTCTACGGTGAAATTCAGATCGAGCTTATCGCCCGCTTGCAGGTCGCTGGGGCCGCTGATTGTGGCGGCAGCGATTTCCATGAAGGGCCTTATATACAGGGGGGATGAAATGTCGGCTTTATTGCTGATGGGGGATGTGTTCTGCGAACAATCCGGCATCGAGTTGTAAGCTTCGATAGAAACCCTGTATTTGCCGGGCGGTATCGACTGGAAATCCTTCCGCGCTGATTGCGGGAAATCCTCAAAAGGGTTGAAGTTATTCGATGTCAGATCTTTGTTCCTATCGACCTGCATATTGGTGGACCGTGTGCATACGGCGGCGCTTTGGGAGGGCGCGCCGTCGGCTGTGAATACCAGGCGGCTGTGAGACCAGCGCCTGCCGGATGCATCTTGCGTGTCTTTGTCCTTGGCCGTCACACTGAGACGGAAGAGGGGCCTGATGTCCAAAGTTGCTTCAGGATTCATGAGCAGGCTTGGCTCCTCTATCGGGTTGCCAGTTCCTGCCGGGATGTTCATGGAAGCGGTGATTTCGAGATCCGCCAGCGCGAAAGACGGCCAGAGAAAGCTGGCGCATAACAGGGCGGCAGCGAAGCGGGAGCAGGACGCGCCGTGTGTTTTCTGTACCGGATTGGGAAGGGCGGCGCGCAGCTCGCGGCTCATGCGCCGCAGGGCCTCATCGGCCAGGCTGGCCCGGCGGCGCTTGAGCAGTTCGGCCAGGGTGGTGCAGGCGCTGGTTTGTGGACGGCAGATTTTTGTCTTTGCTTTCATCAAAACACTTCCCGTTTATGCACAGCTCGATAGCTTTCGCCGGAATAAATTCCAAAAGTGGCGCGCGCGGCAGGGTCGGCCTCGCCGGATTGCGCCTGATTGCAAGTGCCGTTCCATGCGCGCAGCCAGGAAAGGTTTGAGGCCGCTCCTTCCTTGTAGGCCGCCGCATGGTCGCAGGCGTTGTCCTCCGCGCTGCCGCCGAGGTTGATGCTCACGCCGACGCTTCCCGTGCTGCCGCCCGGCTTCAGGATGATCTGGCCAATACCGCCGGACAAATTCAGATCTTCGACTTGCGGCGGCGAAGCCATCGGCGCGCTCCCCGGCGATTGATGCAGGGAAACGGACAGCGCCGCCCGTTTGTCCGCGTCGGCCAGGGGGGTATTCGGGCCGATCTGGCTAAGGTCTGTCGCGCTCAGCACCCAGGCGCAACTGCTGCCGTCGCAATGCCAGAATTGAATCTGTATGGGAATTTCCAGCTTTGTTTTCCCGGTGCCGAAATGGTTGATCAGCCTGATGCGGCCGCGTGCGACCTTGATACCCGCTTCCGGAGAATCGGCGGCTGCGGCGGACGACAGGGAAGTGACGCCGTCGCGGCCATCTTCCGTGGCGCGGATGTAAATGTTGACAGGCTCGACGGGCCGGGATTTGAGGGTGTAGACGTAT
Source organism: Azoarcus sp. (assembly GCA_031268685.1). GTDB lineage: Bacteria > Pseudomonadota > Gammaproteobacteria > Burkholderiales > Rhodocyclaceae > WRNU01. The sequence goes on along the minus strand of JAIRWW010000310.1, from coordinate 2,321 downwards.
CTGAATAAACCGGAGAACATCCCGCCCGCGCCATATGCGTCGACGAATTTGCTGGACGGAATTTCCGCCGCGCTCAGATCATGGCCCGGCATGGGTTCCAGGCGCCCGCCATTGGTGGCCGGGTCGGGCGGATTTTCGTCCGCGTTTGCCGTCGATCCGCGAGCGGCCCAGGCGCTCAGTTTGACTTGGGCTGCGAAATCGTTGCGGTAGTTATCCAGCCTTGCGCTGCAAGCTTTGTCGCCGTACATGCAGGCTTTCAATTTCAGTTCAAAAGGCTGGCCGGTATAGAAGAAACCGCCGGGCGGGCAGCTCAGCCCTGGCGGGCAAGTCATGCGGCCCAGCGGGCCGATGTCGGTCTGGAAATGGTCGGGGTAGAAGCGGCCGACATTTACCGGCTGGCGTCCCGCCGGCGGAATATCGCCTGCGCCCAGGTAATCGTCGCTCAATGTGACGGCGCCACTTGCTTTGTCGCCCAGGCGGGGAGCGATAGTGATGATGCCGACTTCCTGCCAGGACTGATTCGTGATCCTGGCTGCGCCGTTCGTAATGGTGAGCAGCCCTTGCACGGCGAGGTCGGGATCGTCGCCATTCGACGGCATCAGCAGCGCTTTCTCCAGAAAGATCGCTTTGCCCGTATTTTCATTGCCGAAATTGGGCGTGATGTTTCCCTGTACGGAGTGCGACTCCACCGCCATTTCAAACGTCTGTCCGGATTTGCAAAAGCGCGCGTCGCTCGACGCCTGTGCGGCCGGATTGGCCGTGCCGTCCGCGCATGTCACATTCTTCAGCGCCAGTGCGGCGGGCTTTTGCACGAATGCGCCGCTGCTGTGCGTCTTGTCGTTTTCTCCCGCAATGCGCACAAAGAGTTCCAGCCCGCCCACGTCTTCATAGAAAAAGCTGAATGCGCCGTTCGCGGTCGCTTCGCCCGGCATGATCATCAGGGAAAGCGGCGTCGTCGTATTCCAGTGCTGTGTGGTTTCGTCGCTCCTCGAACATATGCTCAAGGGCAGCAGCGTCTTGCCGCCGAAGGCGGCATAGACCGCGCCCTGCGCGGGCGGCCCCGGCGGATCGATACAGCGCAATGCGAATTCGAGGCTCATGCTCGCGCCGCTGGGGGAGTCCTGAGCCAACTTTCCCGTGTCGTCCATCTGGGTCAGGTAGATATTTTTCTTTTGCTCGCCCGCCAGACCGTCGAACTTGTAATGGCTGCAAGCATTACTTGAACCCGCCGCCTCGATCGTCTGGCCGTTCTTGCACGCCCCTTTGGTGAAAGCGAAGCGCGTCAAGCCGAACCGGCTTTCATCGACGGCGGTATTGTTCGATTCCACGGGGTCTATCGCCGCGCCGGTCGAAACAGACGCCCTGTTCGTCAGCCTGTCTTTTGCCGCCTCCGATACGATGGCGTAGAGGCGCAAATCCGGAGCGGTTTCACCGCTTTTCAGATCGCCGCTCCAACTGCAAGTAATCTTTTTTTCCTCGGCCCGGCAAGCCCAGCCTTGACCCCGGAATGTGTGAAAACTCAGTTCCGCAGGCAAAGTGTCCACGATTTGCAGGGAACCTCTCACCCGGTCGGGGCCGTTGTTCTTTACGCGCAGAACATAGGTCGTAATTTTGCCCGCCAGCAAGGGGCCTTCCCGTCTTTTCGACAACTCCAGATCGGCGACGGGATAACTCTCCGCTGCCTTTCTGCCGACGCACACATCATCCACAAGCCAATAGTCATAATTGTCTGCGGGGTTGTCCTGGAAGGGACCCATGGAAATCTGCCGGAAACGCAGGCGGAAGTTTTCGTGCTGCGCAAAGGGCAGGCTGGAGAGCGGCGGCGAGACGAAGTCGAAAGTCTCGCCGCAATGTCCGCTATCGACGCCATCGACATCCTGCAACACATGCCAGCTCTTGTCGCTTCCCCAATATTCGGAAGCAAAGCGATTGCCCTTGTCCGCCACCGTCTGGTCGCACGACGTTACTACAGGCGCGCCATTGATCTTGTTCGGCGCGTTCTTCATGCCGCGCTGCATGACATAACGGATGGGATTATCGAGGCCGCGCGTATCTATGCGCAGCGTAGTTGCCGCGGCATAGCTCCAGCGCAGGAACATGGAATGCGATTTCGAGCCGTCCGTGGGGTAAATGTCGCCGGTCACGCCCGCTTCGCCAATCCGTAGCCCCCCCGGCTTCGTGCCGGTCGCGGCATCTTCATTATTGAACGACCACTGTTTCAGGCTGGCCGTCGGCGCTTCAAAATTATCGCAAAAGCCGCCTGCATAGCGCGGCGCATCGACGCGGCGCAGCGACACATCGTCGATGAACCAATAATCGTA
>JAIRWW010000270.1 GCA_031268685.1 Azoarcus sp. | reverse complement strand
TCTTCAACCCCATCCCCACTTTCAAGCATATTTGCCAGATTATATTGAGAGCATAGATGTCCCTTTTCAGCAGCCTTCCTGAACCATACGGCAGCTTCTTTTCTGTTCTTGGGAATGCCTTCTCCATCATAATACATTACGCCTATATTGAATTCCGCCTCCGGATTCCCTTCTTTGGCAACTTCTTCTGAAAGGAGATACGCTTGCTTGAGATTATAGGAACCTCCTTTTTCCCGCAGCGATACTGCCTTGGATACTTTGTCGTTAGCTGACAGATTCGCATACTGACGTGATGTAGATTCTGCCGCTACTGCCAGAAGAGCATCCACCCAGGCAACATTCCCTGCCATGGCATATACGGCCAATGCTGCCAGTACAAGGACTATCAGCCCTACAACGATAGCAGACTTTTTCCTGAAATTTTGTTTGTACATGACGGAGCCTGTCCTGATTGATTCCTTTATAGATGAGACGTTCATCTTGTCGTGAAAGCATACACGTGTATTGAGCAGCACTAAAAGCACTGCAAAAATCTTAATCAGTCGCAATGTGACGTTTTCCTTGAATGTCATGAAACGGCTAAAGAATATTTGAAGCCACTGCACTCCACACAATAGCGAATAAGCACAATAACAAGCGGCGTTTGCTTCATTAGTCTTTGGTGGAAAGAAAAAGTAGATGCGATGAGAGAAATTTCTGCCAGAAATGGATAAGTGCTAAATCCCGTCCGGCAGAAGATGCGTGCGGCGAATTGGCCAGCGCCCTGCTGGCTTACAGACCGTATGCGCTCGATGATTGCGAAGCTGGTCAGAGTCCTACCAGTCCTGCTCCTTGTAGAGGCGCTCTGTCGCAGCGTAGGCGCGGCATCGACGTACTTTGGTTTGCCCGTGGCTTGAGTCAGCAACTCGGTCAACTCGTGGCAGATGTGGCGCGCGCTGCGCGGGTCGGAAATCGAGACGAACACTTGCGTGAGCGGCATGATGTCTTTTGTCTTTATGGGCGTGCCAAAAAGACAGAAAACTACTCAATTTATGAGCGTGTGAACAGATGAGTCGCAACGTTACGAAAGTTAACGTAATTTTAAATTTACCTATGCGGGGTAGGTGCGATTGCCCTGGGACCATCCCCTCCAGTTTTTTTATGGTCGCCGCGGTCTTTCGGGTGCGCGAGTATTGGTAATGTCCCGTAGACGCGCTTGTCCGGGGCTGAGATAGATTCCCTTGGTGTCAAAAATATTTACACATTTTTGGCGAAACGGATTTGCATCCACATATAGACACGCAATAAACAACGACATATTTTCCCATTGGAAAATCAATAGTATTTGCCATCCTGGCCCATGGGGGAATTGATAAACTCTAGTGTTTTTTATGCTATTAAAATCGTTAGGATATAGCGCATTTTTTTGATTTCATTGTGGTTTACCGAAATACAACTTGTGGTTTACCGAAATACCACTGCCCTGGAATGTCGGCTTTTCGAGCAGATTCTCATGTGAATCAAAGCAATCCATAAAAAAGCACTATAAATCATCAATATACATATATGGCTCAATAATTGCTGTATTGGTTGTCGGCAGTAGCGCACGCATGGCGCGAAATTGGCGCATTGCCGGATTTTCACAACCCACAAAAAAAGAGGAGTTACAAAAATGAGATGCCTTTCCAAACTTGTTGCGGCCACGGTACTGGGATTCAGTTTCGCCGGCGCAGCCCAAGCCGCTACCTCCTATCTCTACGGATTCGATACGGTTTCGAGTTGGGGAGGCCCCACCACCTTCCATTATTACGAAAACATGCCGGTAATTACCGATAACTTTCTGTTTTCGCTTACTGGCGACGCCACAATCTCTATTGATCTGGGGACGATGGGGCTTTCCGACTGGTCGGTATACGTGACCGAGACCGGGACGGGCAAGACTCTTTCATTGTTCGATAATCCGACCGGCACATTCGAAGCCGCGACCTTGGGCGCTGGCAGCTACAGCCTTTGGGTTTCCGGCAATCTGGCCGGTAGCCGGGGTTCTTACAGTATCGCCATCATGTCCTCCCCTGCGCAACTCTCCGCCGTGCCCGAACCGGAAACCTACGCTATGCTGCTCGCTGGCCTGGGTATCGTGGGGGCCGTGGCTCGCCGCCGTGGCCGTAGCGCGCGGGCCTGATAATTTGCTCGATCATCTCTTCCTGGATTATTCCGTTCGCCCTTCTTTCGAGAAGGGCGTTCTTTGTGGCGCCATGGGCTTCGATAAGCCCCGGCCGAACGAATAGACCCAGACCGAACGGATAGAGAGAGTCCGGGGCTTCCTTACAGTGATTGGCGAGCGGTTTCAGCGGGGCGGCAATATGCCCAGCCGGTCGAGAATTGTGAAATGATCCTCGAAAAAATCCACTTCCATGCTTGGCAGCCCGGCGATGGGAAACCAGCGTGCTTCGGCGGCATCGTCCGAACCCTGAACTGCCGGTAAATCGCCTGACGGCAAATCGAAGCAATGCGCGTGCGTGATGATGCGTCCTCGCTGGCTGCGGTCGGGGTGGTCGAAAACGGCGACCGCGCGCAAGGCATCGACGAGTGCGGCATCGGATACATCCAGCCCCGTTTCTTCTTTTAATTCTCGTATCGCGCCTTGCAGCAAGCGTTCGCGGCCTTCGAGAAAACCGCCGGGGATGGCCCACAAGCCTTTGCCCGGTGTGTGTTTCCGCCGTACCAGCAGGACATGCTCCGCAGCTGTCACCACTGCATCAAGCGTGACGAAGGGGCCGCTGCCCCATTTCTTTTTGTAAGCTTCGATTGCCCTGTGTTCTTCCTGCATGGCGGCGAAGGCGGGGAGGGCGGTCCAGGCGTCGAGATAGCGGGCGACCGCGGGCGGCACCAGGCTTTGCAGCGATGCACGCGCGGCGTCCGCATCGCTGATGCCAAAATAAATCTGGCGGACTGCGGTGGCGTCGATTTCTCCCTGGCGTTCAAGGGCCACGAAAGCCCAGTGCGGGAAAAGGTTCAGGTAATAAGTGGAAGCGTCTTTGTGAAAACCGGCGAGCGCGATGCGCGAGGCGGCGGCGCCCTGTTTTTCCAGCGCAGTCCGCACGCCTTCTTCCACTGCCGCCGCCCAGTGCTGGTCGTCGTAGTAGTCGCGGATGGGGACGAACGTTACCCGGCGAGCGTCGGCTTCATCGAGACTGGCGGTGATCATCGCGGCGCGTTCTTCATGGGTGAAAGGATTCCTGGCGTTCCGCGACCGGAACGAGGAGCCGATCACGATGATGACTCGTCCAGCCCGCGCCAGCGTCTCGCGCAGTAAGGCGGCATGGCCGTTGTGGAAAGCCTGGAAGCGGCCTATCAGAATAGCGGCGTCGAAGTTTGATGTCATGATATGTTCATTTCGTGTGTGGAGATTCAAAATACCGGGAGTATCGCGCCCTTGTAGCGATTTTCGATGAATTTCCGTGTTTCGGGCGAGGTCAGCGTTGCCGCGAGCTTTTTCAATGCTTCGCTTGCAGCCTTGTCGGATCGGGCTACGAGGATATTCACATAAGGCGACTGCGCGCCCTCGATGATGAGTGCATCTGAAATTGGATTGAGTCCGGCTTCGAGTGCGTAATTGGTATTGATGAGCGCGAGATCCACTTGTCCGAGCGCGCGCGGCAGTGTCGCGGCTTCGATCTCGCGGAACCGGAGCTTTTTGGGATTCGATACGATATCGCGCACCGTCGCGGTAATGGCCGCGCCGTCCTTGAGCTTGATGAGTCCGTGTGCGGCCAGAAGCAGCAAGGCCCGTCCGCCGTTTGTGGCGTCGTTGGGAATGGCGACCATCATGCCTTCGGCGAGAGCATCGAGCTTTTTGATCTTTTTGGAATACGCGCCGAAAGGCTCTATATGCACGCCGGTCACGCTGCTCAGTGTCGTTCCGCGGCTTTTGTTGAATTCATCCAGGTAAGGCTGGTGCTGGAAAAAATTGGCATCGAGCTTTTTTTGTGCGACCTGCAAATTGGGCTGCACGTAATCCGTGAAAATCTTGATGTCGAGCGTAATGCCTTGTTTTTCGAGCGCTGGTTTAACGAATTCGAGTATTTCGGCGTGTGGGACAGGCGTTGCGCCAATACGCAATTCTTCCGCGGCGGCGGGCGATGAAAACGCCAGCAGGGCCGGTATGAAGCAAAAGGGCAGGGCGAGCTTATCGAAAAATTTCATGCCTTTATTCTCCAGAATGGCATCAGCGGTGCGTGAAACGCAGTACCAGCTTATCACCAAACATTTGCAAGGCTTGCACGAGAAGAAGCAGCAAAACGACAGTGACCGCCATGACATCATTTTGGTAGCGATGATAACCGTAGCGTATTGCAAGATCGCCAAGTCCGCCGCCGCCGACGATGCCGGACATCGCCGTATAGGACACCAGCGCGATGACGGTGACAGTCATGGCGGCGGCAATGCCTGGCAAAGCCTCGGGAATCAGCGCATTCAACACGATTTGCCGCGTGTTCGCGCCCATGGCCTGTACCGCTTCGACAATGCCGCGGTCGACCTCGCGCAGCGCCGTTTCGACGAGCCGCGCGAAAAACGGCGCTGCGCCGGCCACGAGCGGCGGACTTGCGCCAGCCACGCCGAGCGAGGTGCCGATGACGATTTCCGTGAGCGGCATCATTACGATCAATAGAATAATGAAAGGCACCGAACGCAGGATATTGACGACGAAGGAGAGGGTGTTATAAAAAAGCGTTTGCTCCAGCAATTGCCGTTTGCCGGTCAGGAACAGCAAAATGCCGAGCGGCAAACCGAAAATCAGCGTGAAAAGCATCGAAATGCCGAGCATCAACAATGTATCGATTGAAGCCTCGCCGACATCGGCCCATGGGATATTGGCAATGAAATCCATCAGCGCAAATCCTCGGCGGTAATTCCCTCGATACGGATGCGCTCCAGCGCTTCATTTGTGCGCGCGCCGGTCAAATTCAGCACAAGCCGGCCATAAGGCATATTTTTTATTCTGCCGATATGGCCGGAAACAAAGCGGAAGTCCACACCGTATTCGCGCATTATCCTGCCGAATACAGCGTCGTGGAGTTTCTCGCCGCGAAAGCTCAGCCGCAGCAGACGGCCTTCGGCATGATCGTATGTGCCGCGCGAATACGTTCCGCCAGTATCTTCGGATTCGGAGTTGGATTCAAATTCGGATTCGGATTCAGATTCGGAAACGAAACGGCGCGACACAGCGTGCCTGGGCTGCAAGAACACTTCGGCGACTTCGCCAGCCTCGACGACCCTTCCCTCGTCGAGAACGGCAACGCGGTCGCACAAAGTGCGTATCACATTCATCTCATGCGTTATCAGAACAATGGTGAGTTTCAGCTCCCGGTTGATTTCATCCAGGAGGCGCAGCACCGATTGCGTTGTTTGCGGATCGAGCGCCGAAGTGGCCTCGTCGCACAAGAGAATGCGCGGCCCGGTTGCCAGCGCCCGCGCAATTCC
>JAIRWW010000260.1 GCA_031268685.1 Azoarcus sp. | reverse complement strand
GCGGCAGCGGAATCGGCCATAGGGCTGGCGATCATGGTTGCCATGTTTCGCAACCTTCGCACGATTCACGTGGATGATCTGGACAACCTCAAGGGTTGAGGGGAAGCGCCGCAACAATGAATATGCAAACGCTTTATCTTCTCGTGCCGATCGCGCCGCTGGCTGGCGCGATCATCGCCGGTCTATTCGGCAAGACCATCGGACGCACGGGCGCGCACATCGTCGCCATTGCTGGCGTGCTGGCCGCTTTCATCGCCTCCGTGCTGATCTTCCTGGATGTGCAGGCCGGGAACACCTTCAACGGCGCGCTCTATACCTGGATGCAGGCGGGCGGGATAAATTTCGAGATCGGCTTCCTGATCGACAAGCTCACCGTGCTGATGATGCTGGTCGTCACCTTTGTCTCGCTGATGGTGCATATCTACACCATCGGCTACATGGCCGATGACCCTGGCTACCAGCGTTTCTTCAGCTACATCTCGCTATTCACCTTCTCGATGCTGATGCTGGTGATGTCCAACAACTTCCTCCAGCTTTTCTTCGGCTGGGAAGCGGTGGGCCTCGTCTCCTATTTGCTGATCGGCTTCTGGTACGAGCGCCCGACGGCGATCTACGCCAACATGAAGGCGTTTCTCGTCAACCGCGTCGGCGATTTCGGCTTCCTCCTCGGCATCGGGCTGATCGCGGCCTACACAGGCAGCCTCGACTACCAGACGGTTTTCGACAATTCGCAAAATCTGGTGGTGCAGGAAGTTTCCGGCATCGGCTGGCCGCTCCTGACAACGATCTGCATCTGCCTTTTCATCGGCGCAATGGGCAAATCGGCGCAAGTGCCGCTGCACGTATGGCTGCCCGACTCCATGGAAGGCCCGACGCCGATCTCCGCCCTGATCCACGCCGCCACCATGGTGACGGCGGGCATCTTCATGGTGGCGCGCATGTCGCCGCTCTTTGAACTCTCCGAGGCAGCGCTTTCCTTCGTGCTGGTGATCGGCGCGACCACGGCGCTCTTTATGGGCTTTCTCGGCATCGTCCAGAACGACATCAAGCGGGTGGTGGCCTACTCCACCCTCTCGCAACTGGGCTACATGACCGTTGCCCTCGGCGTGTCGGCCTATTCGGCCGCGGTCTTTCACCTGATGACGCATGCCTTCTTCAAGGCGCTGCTCTTCCTTGGCGCGGGTTCGGTCATCATCGGCATGCGCCACGACCAGGACATGCGCAATATGGGCGGCCTTTGGAAATACATGCCGATTACTTGGGCCACTTCGCTCCTCGGCACACTGGCGCTGATCGGCACGCCGGGTTTCTCCGGTTTCTATTCCAAGGATTCGATCATCGAAGCCGTGCATGCCTCCTCCATCCCCGGCTCGGACTATGCGTTTTTCTGCGTGCTCGCCGGAGTGTTCGTGACCGCGTTTTATTCTTTCCGCATGTACTTTCTTGTTTTCCACGGCAAGGCCCGCTTCGGCCAGCCGCAAGGCGATGAAGGCGAACACGGCGAACACAGCGAGCACAGCGAACACGACGAACACGACCACGGTCATAGCCACGGCCTCGCGCCGGGGCAAAAACCGAAAGAATCGCCGCTGGTCGTCACGCTGCCCCTGATCCTGCTGGCGATTCCCTCGGTGTTGATCGGCCTTTTCACCATCGGGCCGCTGCTTTTCGGCGGCTGGTTCGGCGAAGCGATTTTCGTCAGCGACAACCACCCCGCGCTCAAGGAAATGGCGGAGTCCTTCCACGGATGGGGACAGATGCTGCTGCACGGCCTGATAAGCATGCCGTCCGGACTGGCGCTCGCTGGCGTTGTGATGGCATGGATTTTCTACGTGATGTGGCCCGCCGCGCCCGCCGCCATCCGGCGCGTGTTCGGCGTGCTCCATACCCTGCTGGAAAACAAGTATTACTTCGACCGCTTCAACGAAATAGTTTTTGCCGGCGGCGCGCGCCTGCTCGGCAAAGGGCTGTGGAAGCAGGGCGACCAGAACTTGATCGACGGCATAGGTGTGGCGGGTTCTTCCCGGCTGGTGACGCTGGCGGCGCGTATTACCAGCCTGTTCCAGACCGGACACCTTTACCAATACGCCTTCACCATGATCGCAGGCGTGTTTGTCCTGCTTACCTTCTGGCTTTTCCTGGCCTGAACCCGATGGGGTTTGAAAGCGAACGCACAATGAACGGCGCACAGAACGGAAAATAACGATGACAGACATCCCAGACATTCCCTTCCTCAGCCTGGCGATCTGGATACCGATACTCGGCGGATTATTGGTGCTGGCCACCGGCCCCGACCGCAATGCCTGGATGGCGCGTCTGGTGGCGCTGCTGACGGCGATTCTCGGCTTTGCCGTGACCATTCCGCTCTACATCTACTTCGACGCGGCCAAAGTCGGCATGCAGTTCCCCGAAGCGAGGTCGTGGATCGCCTACTTCAATATCAACTACCACATCGGTATCGACGGCCTTTCGCTGTGGTTCGTGCTGCTGAATTCCTTCATCACCATCCTGGTAGTGATCGCGGGCTGGCAGACCGTCCAGAACCGCGTGGCGCAATACATGGCGGCCTTTCTCATCATGTCGGGGCTGATGAACGGCATCTTTGCCGCGCTCGATGGCGTGTTGTTCTACGTATTCTTTGAAGCTTCACTCATTCCGCTCTATCTCATCATCGGCGTGTGGGGCGGTCCCAATCGGGTTCACGCGGCGATCAAGTTTTTCCTGTTCACGCTTGCCGGTTCGCTGGCGATGCTGCTGGCGCTGCTCTATCTCCATAGCGTCACCGATAGTTTCGATATTCTCGTCTGGCATCGCGCTCCCCTTTCAATGGTCGAGCAATCGCTGATTTTCTTCGCCTTCCTCGCCGCTTTCGGCGTCAAGGTGCCGATGTGGCCGGTGCATACCTGGCTGCCCGATGCCCACGTCGAAGCCCCGACCGGCGGCTCGGTGGTGCTGGCGGCAATCGCCCTGAAGCTTGGCGCCTACGGATTCGTGCGCTTTTCGCTGCCCATCGCACCCGACGCCGCGGTGGCCTATGCGCCAATCGTCATTGCCCTGTCGCTGATCGCCGTGGTCTACATAGGCTTCGTGGCGCTGGCACAGGCCGACATGAAAAAACTGGTCGCCTATTCCTCTATCTCGCACATGGGCTTCGTGACGCTGGGCTTTTTCATGCTGAACCCGCTTGGCGTTGAAGGCGCGCTGATCCAGATGATTTCGCACGGCTTCGTGTCCGCCGCCATGTTCCTGTGCATCGGCGTGCTCTACGACCGCATGCACTCGCGCCAGATCGAAGATTACGGCGGCGTGGTGAACACCATGCCGAAATTCGCCGCCTTCTTCATGTTGTTCGCCATGGCCAACTGCGGGCTGCCGGCCACCAGCGGTTTCGTTGGAGAGTTCACCGTCATCCTCGGCGCGGTGCAATACAACTTCTGGATAGGGCTGCTCGCGGCGACCACCCTCATACTTGGCGCGGCCTATACGCTGTGGATGTATAAGCGGGTCGTCTTCGGCGCGGTGGCCAACGAGCATGTCGCCAAACTCACCGATATCGGGGCGCGCGAGTTTTTCTTTCTCGCGGTTCTCGCCGCCTGCGTGCTGGCAATGGGCCTCTATCCCTTCCCCTTTGCCGATGCGATGCACACTTCGGTCAACGAGCTTTTGCGGCATGTCTCCGCAGGCAAGCTCCATTGAGCGGGTGCGGGCCCGATAACGGACAGGTCAGAAAATGTTTCAATCCACGCCCGTAACCGGGCGACAAGGCTGGTGCGGGGTTACACCCCTCCCGTGCGTGATTCTCCCCCTGAAGGGGGAGGTTTCCAACCGGAGTTAGTTTTCGATGAACTTCGTGGTTCCCGACTTTTTCCCTGCGATGGCTGAAATCTTCGTCGCGGCCATGGTGCTGACGTCCATGCTGTCGACGACCTTCGCCCGCAATCTCGCGCGCAATCTCGCCTACGTGCTCGCCCAGTTCACGCTGCTCGTGACGACCTTCATCACGATATTCACCCTCGATAAAAGCATCATTCACAGCTTCGGCGGCATGTTCGTACACGACTTGCTTGGCAGCATCCTCAAACTGGTCGTCTGCTTCGCCATGATGATCGCGCTCCTGTACGGTCGCGGCTACCTCGCCGAACGCAAACTCGACCGGCCCGAGTACTACCTGCTCGCGCTCCTGATGCTGCTCGGCATTATGGTGATGATTACCGCCAATCACCTGCTGGTGCTCTACATCGGCCTGGAAATCATGTCGCTGTCGCTCTACGCGCTCGTGGCCTTCGACCGCGACAGCATGCACTCGACCGAGGCCGGAATGAAGTACTTCGTCCTCGGCGCGCTCGCTTCCGGCCTGCTGCTCTATGGCATGTCCATGGTCTACGGCGCCACTGGCGCGCTTGAACTGTCTGGCATTGCGCAGGCCGTGGCGGGGCAGACGGCCAACAAGACAGTGCTACTGTTCGGCCTCGTCTTTCTCATGGCCGGCATATCGTTCAAGCTTGGCGTCGTACCCTTCCACATGTGGGTACCGGACGTCTACCAGGGCGCGCCGACCCCGGTGGCGCTGATCCTGTCCAGTGCGCCGAAACTCGCCGCCTTCGCGCTCGCGCTGCGTCTGCTGGTCGTTGGACTTCCCGGCCTTGCTGAACACTGGCAGACCATGTTGATGCTGGTCGCTGCTGCTTCAATAGTCCTTGGCAACCTCGCGGCGCTGGTGCAGCACAACATCAAGCGCATGCTGGCGTACTCCGGCATCTCGCACATGGGCTTCATGCTGCTCGGGCTGCTCTCCGGGGGCGTCGGCAAGCTGGACTTCACCCTGGCCGCCTACAGCGGCGCCATGTTTTACGCCATTGCCTACGTGCTCATGACTCTTGCCGCTTTCGGCATGCTCATGCTGCTGTCGCGCGCGGGGTTCGACGCCGGGGAGATCGAAGACTTCAAGGGCCTGAACCGCCGCAGCCCATGGTTCGCGGTGCTGATGCTGTTCGTTATGTTCTCGATGGCGGGCATTCCCTTCTTTGTCGGTTTCTTTGCCAAATTCGCCGTGCTCGAAGCCGCGATTGCCGCCGGGCATCTGTGGCTGGCGGGGCTGGCGCTTGTGATGTCCCTTATCGGCGCTTTCTACTACCTGCGGGTCGTCAAGCTCATGTATTTCGACGAACCGCTCGACAAAACGCCGATCATCGCCTCGACCGAATTGCAGGTGATGCTCTCGGTAAACGGCGTGGCCATTGTCGTGCTCGGGCTGATGCCTGGAACGCTGTTGAGCCTGTGCAGGGCGGCGTTGCTGGCCTCGTCCATCCCCGGCGGCTGAGGACGGCGCGAAACATGACGGAAGCCGTCGCGGTCTGGGTCGTGCTCGGGCTTGCATTCGTGGGCGCCAACCTGCCATTCCTGTTCGAGCGCATCTTGTTCGTGCGCCGCCCGGCGGCGGGGCGCAAAACACTCGGCTGGCGTCTGCTGGAGCTGTTTCTGCTCTACATCGCGCTTGGCCTCTTTACCGCCATGCTCGAACGGGGCGCTTACGGCAGCGTCTATCCGCAGGGCTGGGCGTTTTATGTCACCACTTCCTGCCTTTTCCTGCTATTCGCCTTTCCGGGCTTCGTCTACCGCTACCTATGGCGCGCCCGCCGTCGCGGCGCGTAAAAGGGCGAAAGCCGTTATTGATTCTGCTTGCCTGTTCGCATGAACACTCCGTCTCCCGTCGCGGTCTCCGGTCAGGTTTTTACTCCCGATACCATCGTGCGTACCATGCTGGCGCTACGCGCGAACTGCGGGCGCGTACTGGAACCGTCGGCGGGGAAGGGCGCCTTTTCGCGGCATTTGCCGGGCTGCATGGCTATCGAACTGGATGCCAATATCGCCCCCCCAGACGCGCGGGTAATGGATTTCTTCGACTTCCCGGCAAACGAGCGTTTCGACACCGTGATCGGCAATCCGCCTTACGTGCGCCATCAGGACATCGCGCCGGAAACCCGGCTGCGGCTCAACCTTAGCCTGTTCGACGCCCGCTCCAACCTCTTCCTGTTCTTCATCGAAAAGTGCGTGCGCCATCTTGCCGATGGCGGCGAATTAATCTTCATCGTCCCGCGCGAATTCATCAAACTGACCGCCGCCGCCCGGCTCAACGCCTGGCTGTATGAACAGGGCACGATCACGCACTGGATAGAGACTGGCGACGCGAAAATTTTTTCCGATGCAACGCCCAATTGCGCGATTTTCCGCTTCGTGCGCGGTGACTTTTCCCGGCGCACGCTGTACCGCCAATTCGACAGCGAAGGATGGGACGAGCGCGAAATGGTGCATATCCACGGCCAACTCGCCTTCACCCATGTGCACCTGTGCGTGCCCATGAGCGAACTGTTCGACGTCCGGGTCGGCGCGGTTTCCGGCGCGGACAGCATATACACCCATCCGGAAGGCAATCTCGAACTCGTCTGCTCGCAAACAGCGGCTACCGGCACGACCCGGCGCATGATCTACGATATCCACCATCCGCATCTCGACCGCTTCAAGGAGCGCCTCCTGAATCGCCGGGTGCGCCCCTTCGACGAAAGCAATTGGTGGAAATGGGGGCGGGACTACTACAAATCCCCGGAGCGGCGCATTTACGTGAATAACAGGACCCGCCGGGCGCGCCCCTTCTTCATCCATCCCTGCACCGCCTACGACGGTTCCATATTGGCGCTCTTCCCGAAAAACAAAAAAACAGACATCAAGCGCGCGCTTGCGCTGCTCAATGAAGCGGTGCCATGGGAAGAATTGGGCTTCATTGTCGACGGACGCTATATGTTTACCCAGCGCAGCCTGGCAACGCTTATGCTGCCCGAGGCTTTCGCCGCACTATCGCCGCGGAGCGCACTGTGAATGTGAAAAACGCGGCGCGCAGAAGGAAGGGAAAACAATGAACCTGGGGAAAAGAGCGCTTTTGCGCGCATTGCTCGTTCTCGGATCGCTCTCCCTCGCAGTCGCTTGTAGCGACGGCTCGCGTTTCCATAGCACCGACATCGGCGGCGCGAGCTATGGCCGCGACTTTGAATTGCTCGATCCAGACGGCAAGACCCGCAGGCTTGCGGATTTTCGCGGCAAGGCCGTCATGGTGTTTTTCGGATTCATCCAATGCCCGGACGTATGTCCGACCACGCTCGGGCGCGCGGCGGAAATGCGCCGCCTGCTTGGCGCCGACGGCGAGCGCCTGCAAATCATCTTCATCACGCTCGATCCCGAACGCGACTCGCCGGAAATCCTGCGCGCCTACACCGCTGCCTTCGATGCGGACATCCTCGGTCTTTACAGCACGCCGGAAAAAACCGCCGAGACGGCCAAGGACTTCCGCATCTACTATCGCAAAGTGCCCACAGGCAGCAGCTACACGATCGACCATTCCGCGATCAGCTATCTTTACGACCCCGAAGGCCGCCTGCGCCTTGCCGTCAGCCACAAAAGCCCGGCCGAGGCGGTCGCTGCCGACGTAGCCGCGCTACTCCGGCCTCCATCAACGACCGACAAGGAAAGCCAATGATTTCCCGTTTACCCACCGCCGCCGCCGCTGCTTTCGCCGCGCTGTTTTTTACCGCATCCGCCGCCGCCCATGGCGAAGTCCAGATCGCCGATGCCTGGGTGCGCGCCACCGTCGCGCAGCAAAAAGCCACCGGCGCTTTCATGAAAATCACCTCGCCTGTCGACGCCAGACTGGTCGAAGTCCGTTCGGCACTGGCCGGAGAAACCGAAATACATGAAATGAGCATGGACGGCGACCGCATGAAAATGCGCGCCATACCTTCACTGGCCTTGCCTGCGGGCGTGACAGTCGAACTCAAGCCCGGCGGCCATCACATCATGCTGCTGAAGCTTTCGGCCCAGATCAAGGAAAGCGACAAGCTGCCTCTTACACTCGTCGTCGA
>JAIRWW010000186.1 GCA_031268685.1 Azoarcus sp. | reverse complement strand
GACGCCCGCGCTCCAATGTGGGGGCGATCGCTGTTTTGTTGGGGTTCGCTGCGCTCATCTCAACCTATGCGGGCTGCCGATCGGTGTTTCATTGCCCCTCCCCGAATCGGGGAGGGGTTGGGGAGGGGAAGGGTTTTCATGGTTTTTGAACTTCAGCGTATAGCTTGCGTAGGGAATCCAACCTCCCGGCGCGAAGCGCCGCAAGATCGTACCTTCCTCTTGAGGAAGGTGGCTCGCCAAAGGCGAGTCGGAAGGAGTCACGACCGGGGCAGAGACCACAGGCGTCATTTTCTGTCCGCTCTCCGCACCGACTCCCTCCGTCACGCGGCTTTCGCCGCGTGCCACCTCCCTCGACGAGGGAGGCAAGATCCAGCCCGCACAGGTTGGGGTGAGCTTGCGAACCCCAACGCGGCAACCGAATTTTCTATGCAAGCTGCCTCTCTGAGTGAGTCAACCTCCGCCTATACAACGGTAACTTGCAGGATCAATCATGCCATCCTCACGGATGAAAAACCTGACACCCCAATTCCATATCTCATTTTCTTCCGCCAGATATTTGTTCAGAATGACTTCCGCTGTCCAGCCATTATCCGACGGGGTGATTTCTACTTTTACGAGATTCGTGGCTCTTTTATCATCCATAAAAGACAGAAAACCGCTTAGATATTCTCCAATGGTTGCATCTTCCAGGCTGGTGCCCACATTATGGCAAGAACTATCGACATCCAGTGGAATACGGGCACTTGACAGCAATGCACCAATAACACTCTTGGGCGTCGGAGGCAAGGTTGCACTGCGAATTTCACTCAACATGATGTCGTCTGACATTTTCGGAAAAGCACTGGAACAACCTGCCAATAACAGGCATGTGATGATGGCAGCGAAACCAGACAAGATTCGCCGGTTCAATTGTATGATCATGCCATGCTTCCAAAAGGCAACGACCCCCAGAACATCGCATTATGTGGAGCTGGATAATGGTGTTTAAAAGCGCTTGGTAATTGGCGTACAACCTGTCTCTGACTGTTGGAATAATGCCAGATCACATTTCCACAAACTATTCCTACGTGTTTTTTAGGCATGTTTATCATGGTTTTGTTCTGAATATTTACATTTCCAGGCGCAGTGATAAATACAAGGCAAATCCGATAGCACATGCGTAGAAGCTCATCCTCCCACGTGCCAACCACCGGGCACCGCGCAAACAATTCATGCACTCGAATGTTGCCTCCTTCTCCGAAACCACGCACCATATTTTTACACGTTTGCCCAAAATCGAAGCCAAAAACATGACTAACGAAATGGGCACAATGATTGTCAGCTTTCGTATGGTCATAGCCAACTGTGCAGATCTCACTGATGTTTTTACCTTCATAAGCACCAAGCTCAACTGGCCCCATAATGATGTTACTCCTGTCAGGTATTTACCACACGGATCACGATTCAATTATCAATAACGTTAGCGTAGTGACAACACATAAGGCAAGGACAATCGGGTAAACGACGCGATCCTTCGAGAACTTCATTCTCAATAATCGTAATCTGCCTTCCACCATTTTCATTGCCCGTCACGTTTCAACAGTCTCTTTCACATCAAACTCCATGCCATGACAAGGGCAAAATTCATGCCTTTTATCCGGCGTGGAATTTATCAAAAATATTTTTCGACTCTATCACTCCCGATCCTGGCCGGCTGCTCCGATCAGTTTTCCTCCAAATGCGTTCGAAATATTACCATATCATGGAAATGACAGTAAAGTATTGGATAATACGAGTCAAAATCCAAAACAAAAAGCACTCATGATATATCTCGAATCCCCTTGTCATTGCGTGGAACACTGGTAGCGACATGTTTCGTTGGTTGATTTCTCGTCCGCGCCAGGCACCTACTCTCGTCTTCGGCTTCTCGACCGAGGATCTCGTATGGGTCATGGGGAGCTTTTGTGCGCTCAATAGAAAACCCTTCGACGCCGATCTTTTCATTCGTCAGTTCGCGCCGCCGTACTCCACCGACACGCTGATCCACGCCGCCCGCGCCTTGGGTTTTCGCATCCAGCGCCAGGACAAGGCCGCTGAAACCGTCGCCTCGCTCAACCTTCCGTGCCTTGTCCTCCTGCGCGACGAGACGCCTCCCATTGAATCCGCCGCAAATGGAGAAACGCCTTCTTCTTCCTCTCCTTCTTTTCCCCGCGTACGTCCCGCCCTTGTCATCAAGATGGAGGGCGAACAGGTCTTGTTGTTCCAACCCGGATCGAATGCGCCAACGACGCTTTCTCTTTCCGATTTCTCTTCTATCTATACCGGCGCCGCATTTCAACTGGCCGAAGCCACCCGCCCATTGAAAGACCCCGACCACGCCCTGTCCGATAAAAAGCGTTTCGGCTTCCGCTGGTTCATCCCCGAATTATTGAAACACCGCCGCGTCTGGCGTGACGTATTGATTGCTTCATTGATCATCCAGGTACTGGCCTTGGGGATGCCCTTATTCACCCAGGTCATCATCGACAAGGTGATCGTGCACCATACGGAGAGCACGCTTATCGTCATTGGCGTCGGCATGGCGGTGTTCATGCTCTTCACTTCCGTCCTCACCTGGGTGCGCCAGTACCTCGTCCTGCACACCGGCAACCGCGTCGACGCGGTGCTCGGCGCGGCGGTGCTCACCCACCTCTTCAAACTGCCGCTGCGCTACTTCGAGCACCGTCCGACCGGCGTCATCGCCGCCCGCTTGCACGGGGTCGAGACGATCCGCGAATTCGTGGCCAGCGCTGCCGTCACGCTGATCCTTGACCTGCCGTTCCTGTGCCTCTTCATCGGCATCATGTTCTACTACAACGTCATCCTGACGCTAGTGGCCCTGTCGCTGATCGCCTGCATCGTGGCCTTGAGCCTCATCGTCGCGCCGATCTTCCGCGAACGCCTGAACGAACAATTCCTGCTCGGCGCGCGCAACCAGGCCTTCGTCACCGAATACGTCGCCGGACTGGAGACGGTCAAGAGCCTGCAACTCGAACCCCAGCTCGACGCCCGCTACGGCGACTACCTCGCCGACTACCTGCGCTCCGGCTTTCGCACCAAACAGATCGGCAACAGCTATCAGGTCGCGGCGAATTCGCTGGAGCAGTTGATGACCCTGCTCATCCTGGTGCTCGGCGCGTATGTGGTGATGAGCGGCGTCGACTTCACCATCGGGATGCTGGTCGCCTTCCAGATGTTTGCCGCCCGCGTTTCTCAACCGATGCTGCGCCTGGTGGGACTGTGGCAGCAATTCCAGCAGGCCAGCCTGTCCGTCCTGCGCCTGGGCGACATCATGAACGCACCGCGCGAACCCTACGCCCTCGTGCCCCGCCGCGCGCGCGACGGCAAGGGCCGCATCGAGATCGAAGCACTGGCCTTCCGCTACGCCGATGACCTGCCATTCCTCTACCAGGATTTTTCCCTCACCGTCGAACCGGGGCGAATCGTCGCCCTGATGGGGCCGTCCGGGTCGGGCAAGAGTACCTTGGTCAAACTGCTACAAGGTTTTTATCTTCCCAGCGGCGGCATCATCCGGCTCGACGGTAACGACCTTCGGCACCTCCCGGCCAATGAGTTGCGCCAGAATTTCGGCGTCGTGCCGCAGGAGACGATCCTCTTCTCCGGCACGCTCTACGACAACCTGTTGATGGCCAACCCGCACGCCACCTTTGAAGAGATCGTCCAGGCGTGCCGCATGGCGGAGATTCACGAGACGATCGACCAGTTGCCGCAAGGCTACCAGACCGAAATCGGCGAGCGCGGCGCGGGCCTCTCCGGCGGACAGAAGCAACGTCTGGCGATTGCCCGCGCCTTGTTGAAACGTCCGAAGATTCTCGTCTTTGACGAGGCGACCAGCGCCCTCGACCCGGCCACCGCCGAACACTTCGCCGGGACGATCAACCGCTTGAAGGGCCAGGTGACGATGCTGTTCATCAGCCACGCGCTGCCGCGGGCGTTGAAGGTCGACAAGATCGTGCATATCGGGAACGAGGCCGGAAAGGACGCCGCGAGCGCGACAGTGGAGGAGATCGTGGAAGGAACCTGGAAACCGCAGTTGACCATCCGGGACATGAGGAATATGTATAAAAAACAGCAATTTGTCAGCCGAAAACGACTCACCCGACGGGGGAGTCCACCCCCGCCGATTTGCGCCGTCATTCCCGCGCAGGCGGGAATCCAGGAATCTTGCGATGTGCGTGGAATTCTGGATTCCCGCCTGCGCGGGAATGACGGCGGATTTATCGGCCCAGGCAATACAATCGGCCTCAACTGCGGTTTTTAGGATGAACGCGCCGCCCACATCGTCCGTGCCGCCCGCGATCACGAAACCGCTCTCGCCCGAAGCGCTCGACTTCGCGCCGGGCCTCCTGTCGATCCAGGAAAGCCCGCCGGGACGCCTGCCGCGCGTGGTGTTGTACGCGGTCGCGCTGCTCTTCGCAATCCTCCTGGCCTGGGCCTTCCTCGGCCAGCTCGACATCATCGCCAGCGCCGAGGGGCGCCTCGTGCCGCGGAGCTACGTCCAGATCGTGCAGCCCGCCGACACGGGCATTGTGCAGGAGATATTGGTCAAGGAAGGCCAGAGTGTCCAGGCCGGCGAAGTCCTGATGCGCATGGATACGCGCCTCGCCCAGGCCGACCGCGAGACGCTCGATACCGAACTGGCTTTGCGTTCCCTGCAACTCCGGCGGATCGAAGCCGAACTTGGCGGGCAGCCCTTGAAACGGCTCGACACCGATGCGGACGATCTGTTTCTGCGGGTCGAAGCGCAGTACCGGGATCATCGCAAAGCCTTCGAGGATGCCGTGGGGCAGGCGCGGGAAGGTCTGACCCGCGCGCGGCGCGACTACGAATCCGGCAAGGAAATCCTCGCCAAGCTCAAAGAGATCACGCCGCTCCTCAAAGAACAGGCCGACGCCTTCACCGCGATGGGCCAGGACGGCTTCGCGGCGCAAGTGACCGTGCGCGAACGCCAGCGCGAGTATCTCGAATCCGCCCGCGACCTGCGCGCCCAAGGGGAAGCCGTCGCCGGCCTGTCCGCCGCAGTCGCCCAGGCCGGGAAGCAGTTGAATCAGGTCGAATCCCGCTACCGCAGCGAGCTGCAGAACGAGCGCATCGAGGCGGAGGGGCAATACCGCCGCCTGCAACAGGAATCCGTCAAGCTGGAACACCAGTCCGGGCTGCTCGACGGCGAAGTCCTTCACGTCGGGCCGGACGCGAGCGAGGGGAACGCGCCGGCGCAGAACGATTCCCAGGACAATGCGGAAAGACCGCCAGCCCAACTGACCTACAAGCTAAACTTGAGCCACAAATATCTCTACCGTCTCGAAGAGACGAAACAATGCTTGCCAAACGGATTTCGGGAAGCGTCGCTTGGAATCGTCGGGCGGACGAAAGTCCGCCCGATGCCCGCTAGCACGCCACCCCTCATCCGCCCCTGCCGGGGCACCTTCTCCCGCAAGGGGAGAAGGGAAAACCGGCATCGCTTGGAGAAGGGAAAACCAGCAGCGCCTAGAGAAGAGAAAACCGGTAGCCTTTGCTCTGGGAGCCAAGCCAGTGTCGCTCGACAGCGAGGCGCATCCCACCCTGCGATGCTTTCGAGACACCCTTCTTCTCTCCCCTTGCTTTCGAGACACCTGTCCCTTCTCCCCTTGCGGGAGAAGGTGGTCGCGCAGCGACCGGATGAGGGGTTGCCCGCACCAGCGGGCGTAAGCGTAAGCCCCTCCATCACTCGACTTGTGGCTCAAGTTTAGACCTACAAGGCGCTGGTCGCCCTGGAATCGCAGGTGCTCGAAGCGCGCGGCCAGACGCTCAAGCTGGTGCCGGGGATGCAGGTCGTCACGGAGATTCACCAGGGACGGCGCTCGGTGATGGAGTATCTCCTCTCACCCGTGCAGAAGACCTTGTACGAGAGCGGACGGGAACGGTAAGGCAGAATGAAGAAAAACGGCATCCGGAAGCGCAAATGCCCGAACCCGGGCAAAGGCGAAGAAGCTAGAATAGGGATGATGGAAAATCCAGCCAAGGAAATAAAATGAACGCTGTTCTATCCCCGCTGGTCTCGGAGTTCGAGACCCCCGGACAGGAAGTCAGCCATACGGTCTGGCTGCGCGCCAAGGTGGACGCCAGTCTGGCCGATCCGCGTCCGTCGATTCCGCATGACCAGGTAATGGCCGAGATGGACGCCCTCATTGCCGAGGCCGAAACCGCCGCCTCGCGGAGCGCCTGACTTGCTGCCGATCTTCTGGCGGACTTGCGCGCGCGACGACTTGGCGCAGATCATCCGCTACATCGCCCATGAAAGCCCGCCGGCCGCGCGCCGAATGAAACGCTTGCTCGAAGAAGCCGTGCTGCCCGCCGCCGAGCATCCTTATCTCTACCGTCACAGTGAGCGCGCGCCGGGCCTGCGCGAGATCGTCGCGCACCCGAATTATGTGGTGCTGTATCACGTCATGGCGAACCGGATCGAGGTCGTCAACGTGGTTCATACCCGCCGCGAATTTCCCGGCGCCAAGGCATAGATGCGGCCATCAGAGGGGAATACGACGAACCGGAATCGTCCTCCTGGGCCTGCCTGTCGTGGCGCGCCTGCCTTTCCCGGCTTGCCGTGGCGGACCGTCCTGCTGCTGGCGCTCTCGTATTGCCTGCCGCTCCAGGCCGCCGACCTGATCGACGTTTATCGCCTTGCGCGGGACAACGACCCGGCCTATGAGTCGGCGCGCCATGCGCTCGAAGCCGTGCAGCAACGGATTCCCCAGGCGCGCGCCGGCCTGCTGCCGACGATCGCCCTCTCCGGCGGCAACAGCCGCAACCGCTCCGACGTGGATTTCGGGCAGAACGCCCCCGCACAGGATCGCGACATCCGTTCATGGAACTGGGAGGTGCGGCTCACCCAGCCGATCGTGCGCGTACAGAACGTCTACGCCCGCGACGAAGCCGAATCGCTGGCCGAACAGGCGCGGGCGCAATTCGACGAGGCCGGGCAAGAGCTCATCCTGCGCGTGGCGCAAGCCTACTTCGACGTGGTGGCGGGCGAAGAGAACATCGCCGTCGCACAGGCACAGCTCAAGGCCATGGAGGAACAGCTCGCCCTCGCCCGGCGCGGCTTCGACCGCGGCACGACGACGATCACCGATACGCACGAAGCGCGATCCCGCGTCGATCTCGCCCGCGCGGAGACGGTGAGCGCGCAGAACGACCTGGAGACGAAGCGCGCGGAACTGGAGAAGATCATCGGCGAACTGCCGCCGTCGCTCGCCGTGCTGCGCCCGTCGTCCGTCGCGCCCAGACCCGATCCGGACGACGCGCGGGCGTGGATCGGGCAGGCGCGGGAGAATCATCCGCGCGTGCGCGCGCAGGAGGCGGCGCTTCGGGCGACCGAGGCCGCGGTGCGCAAGAACCGCGCCGAACACCTGCCGACGCTCAATCTCGTCGCTTCCCATGGCCGCAACAAGGCGTCCGGCAGCCTGGATACGCCGAGCGACTATTCGACGGCGGCGCGCTCGAACGTCATCGGCCTGCAACTCAACCTCCCGCTCTACGCGGGCGGCGCAACCAGCGCCCGCGTATCCGAGGCGATCGCTGGCCGCGACCGAACGCGCGCCGACCTCGAAGCCGCGCGCCGCCAGGCGGCGACCGAGGCGCGGCAGGCGTTCGCTGGCATCGCCAGCGGCCTCTCCCGGATCGAAGCGCTCGCCTCGGCGGTCGAATCTGGACACAGCGCGGTCGAGGGCAACCGCGTCGGCTACCAGCTGGGCATCCGCATCAACGTCGATGTGCTGAACGCCGAACAACAACTCCACGCCGCCCGGCGCGACCTGACCCAGGCCCGCTACGAGACCTTGATGCAGGGATTGAAATTGAAAGCCGCCGCCGGCGTCCTGGGCGAGGACGATCTCATGGCGATCAATCGGATGTTGGGGCAAGGGAAGTCTGGTTGGATGCCAGCGTATTGTGAATAAAACGAATCAAGTAGCTTGCCTCCACAGCCCAATCAGACCGGCACTAAAGTTCCGCAGCCCGTAAACGATCGAATCCTGAATTTCGTAGCGAACCTCGTATTCCCCGACCAGAATTCGCCGTACCTCGCGTGGCTCAAACCATCCCATTACACACAACTCAAATTTATTTTATAAATCAATGAGTTATACGGATTGTCGTTGTGGGGGCCTTGTGTTTTTGGATGGCTGAAAAATCAACGAGTGACACATATATTAGTCATTGAGGAATGGCCCAGTTCCGACTTGTGTGTAAGAGGATGGGCTCAAACTGGAAAAGTTGCTCGCTGATGCGTGGGTTGGTCAGCAGAATGGTCGGAGCCTTGGTCAGCGCCTACACCGTCCGCGCGGCGGCGGATTGGTTCAGCGGAGCCAGGAATTCATACAAGGGGTCGCCCGCGCCAGCGGGCGTATGCTCCTCCTTCATTCCGACTTGTGGCTCAAGTTTAGCCCTGACAAGGGGAAGACAGGCAGGGTTTGCAGGCAGTGAAATGGGGTCACCCAGAATAGTCCACGCCTGATCTCAACGAAAATGGCATTCGCGCGATTTCCTGCCAAGGTGGACAGGATGCACCATGCATCGACCGCAGCTTAACCGCCACCGACGCCGGACTGATCGAGCGATTTCCAATTTCCCGACTGAAGCGTCTTCGGGCTGCTACGGGACAGGGTAGGGAGAATCCCGGCCTTCAGGCCGGGTTCCTCCCCAGGTCAAAGAGACTCAGCTCGCGCGATGCCTGAGCATCGCGCGTGGCAAAGCGTTAGTTCTTGCCTTTGCCCAGCGAGGCGTTGATCTTCTTCAACCACGCGTCGCCGTTCTTTTCCACGAACTGCTGTTCGATGATCGGCCGCATTTTGTCGCGGAACGGCTGGGTGTTGACCTCGTTGACAGCGACGCCCTTTTGCTTCATGTCTTCAATGAACTGGGCAGCGTTGTCGTTCGAGAATTTGCGCAT
>JAIRWW010000163.1 GCA_031268685.1 Azoarcus sp. | reverse complement strand
CCGCACCTGACGCCGATGGTGCGCGGCATTCACGCCACGCTTTACGCGCGCCTGAGGCGCGAAGTCAGCGAGGCCGATTTGCAGGCGCTGTTCGAGACGCGCTTTGCCGGTGAAACCTTCATCGACGTGATGCCGCCGGGCAGTCACCCGGAAACGCGCTCTGTGCGGGCTTCCAACAATTGCCGGATCGCCGTGCATCGGCCACAGGGCGGCGATACAGTAGTGGTGCTGTCGGTCATCGACAATCTGGTCAAGGGCGCAGCCGGTCAAGCGGTGCAAAACATGAACATCATGTTCGGCGAGGAAGAAAGCCTTGGCCTCACCATGGCGCCGGTCAGCCCGTGAATGTCGCGCCTGATTTTGACGCCGCCCCGCGCATGGGTGCATCATCACACCTGTCCATATGGACAATCTACAACAGAGGAGAAAGCACGATGAATGCAGAAACCCTGACCGAAAGTTCGGAATTTCTGGTTTTCACCGACAACGCCGCCGCCAAGGTGCGCGAATTGATCGAAGAGGAAGGCAACCCCGCGCTGAAATTGCGTGTATTCGTGAGCGGCGGCGGTTGTTCTGGATTCCAGTACGGTTTCACCTTCGACGAAGACATCAACGAAGACGACACCTTGCTCGAAAAGAACGGCGTGACCTTGCTGGTGGATGCCATGAGCTACCAGTACCTTGTAGGGGCCGAAATAGACTACACCGAAGGTCTTGAAGGGTCGCAGTTCGTGATACGCAACCCGAACGCGACCAATACCTGCGGTTGCGGCTCTTCGTTCTCGGTCTGAGGCCGAAGCCCGCTTGAAAACGGAGAAGGGCGCGAAATCGCGCCCTTCTCCGTTTTCGGCTTCCGGCTTACCTCAGTGTTTTGCCGCGGTTTCGTCGCTGGCTTCGGCGCGATAACCGAGCAATGCCAGATGCCTGTGCAGGAGACGGGCGTTTTCGCGGAACAGGGATAGCTCCTTGCCGGCCAGAGGCAAGGAAGATGGCAAAGCCACTGTCATCGGATTTTGCGCTACATTGTCGATGCGGAATTCATAATGCAAATGTGGGCCGCTTACCCGGCCTGTAGCGCCTACCCGGCCAATGGTTTCGCCCTGCTCAATGGCATCGCCTGGGCGCAGGTTGGGCGCGAAAGCGCTCAGATGCGCGTAAGCCGTGCTCACATTCCCCTTGTGCTTCAGAACCACGATATTGCCGTAGCCGCTTTGATAACCGACGAAACTGACCTCGCCGCCTGAAGTGGCCCGTACCGGCGTGCCTGTGGGTGCGCCGAAATCCACGCCCTGATGATTGCGCCAGTTTCCGAACACCGGATGCAGGCGGCGGCCAAAACCGGAAGTCACCTTGGTGAATTCCAGCGGCGAACGCAAAAAAGTGCTGCGCAGGCGCTGGCCGGTGCTGGAGTAATAATCCGACTTGCCATCGGAAGTCGTGTGCCGGAAGACCGCATAGCGGCGACCCTGGTTGATGAACTCGGCGGCAATGATACGGCCCGCGCGCGTGGAAATGCCTTTATCGTAAAAGGTCTCATAGATCACACTAAAAGTATCGCCGGGGCGCAGATCGGCATGAAAATCTATCTCGGTGCCGAACAGATCGGTGAGTTGGCTTGCGACGTTGTCGGGTAACTCGGCGGCCTCGGTTGCCGCAAACAGCGAGTACTTGATGACGCCATTGCGCATTTCGATTCCCGCTTCGAGCGCAGTTTCAGGCGAATGGGTCACCTGGAAGGACTGATTGGGCGCATCGCGAGCCACGTTGAGATAGCCGCCGTCCGGCGACAGCGGCAGGCGCAAAGACAGCAGGCGTCCGGAAATATCCACGATGGCGGTCAGCGACCGTCCGCTGCGCAACTGGCGCAGGGCGCGCGAAACCTTTTTGTCGCCCTGGAAAAAAGCCAGCGCTTCCGGATCTACAATCCCCAGCCGCTGGAAAATGGACTGCATCGTATCGCCGGGACCGATACTATCGTCATAAATAAAAGGAAGTCCGGGCGCAGGCAACTCTTCCGGCGAAACAGCCAGTCTTTCCAGCACCGTCTGCATATCGGCGGGGTCTTCAGGAACAACCACCGCGGTAGCGGCGACACCGCCGAGAACGAAAACGCCCGCGAAACCTCCGATGACCAGAGGCCGCTTGTTGTCGAAGATACGCCACGGCAATTCGGCCATCCGGCGAATCAGCTTGGCCAGACGCGGATGCGGCCTCGTCAACCGCCAGCGAAGCTCGCGCATATGCCATCGCAGGCCGGCCCCGGACAGATGTCCAGGCAGACCGCCCACGCGCCAGCGCAACTCGGCAGAACGTTTTGGAAGCGCGGCCAGACGCCAGCGCAGATCGACTAGCCGCCAGTGCAATTCGGCTAGAATCCTGTTTCTTTTTATTCGCATGACTGAAGCTCTTAAAACTCTATTGGGGAGTGCAATTGGAGTCTAGCAAAGCACACAAATTCCCTGTTGTGACCTATTGGAGAAACCTATGAAAGAAATCGAAGCCGCGATGGCTTTGATCCGGCGCGGGACCGGCGAACTGCTGATCGAGGCCGAACTGCTGGACAAGCTGAAGACTGGTCGTCCCTTGCGGATCAAGGCCGGGTTCGATCCGACCGCCCCCGACCTGCACCTCGGGCATACCGTCGTGCTCAACAAACTGCGCCATTTTCAGGAACTCGGACATCACATCATGTTCCTGATAGGCGACTTCACCGGCATGATCGGCGATCCGAGCGGCAAGAACGCGACACGCCCGCCGCTCACCAAGGAGCAGGTGCTCGCCAACGCCGCGACCTACCGGGAACAAGTCTTCAAAATCCTCGATCCAGACAAAACCGAAATCTGCTTCAACTCCACGTGGATGAACGAACTGGATGCCGTGGGGCTTATCCGCCTTGCCGCGCAGCAAACCGTGGCGCGCATGCTCGAACGTGACGATTTCGCCAAACGCTACGCGAACCGGCAAGCGATCTCGATCCATGAATTCCTTTACCCGCTCTGTCAGGGCTACGACTCTGTCATGATGCGGGCAGATGTCGAACTGGGCGGCACCGATCAGCGTTTCAATCTGCTGATGGGGCGCGAACTGCAAAAGCACCATGGTCAGGCGCAACAATGCGTACTGATGATGCCCTTGCTCGAAGGACTGGACGGCGTCAATAAAATGTCCAAATCCCTTGGCAACTACATAGGTATTGCCGAGCCGCCGAAGGAAATCTTCGGCAAAACCATGTCGGTCTCCGACACCCTGATGTGGCGCTATTACGAACTGCTCTCGCTGCGCAGCTCGGAGGAAATCGCGGCCCTGAAAGCCGAAATCGAAGGCGGGCGCAATCCGCGTGATGCCAAAATCATGCTGGCGCGTGAATTCGTAGCCCGCTTCCATGGCGAGCGGGCGGCGGACGAAGCATTCGCCGACTTTGAAGCGAGATTCCAGCACAAGGCTATTCCCGACGACATCCCTGAAGTGCGGGTAGCGGTCGGTGAAGGCATGCCAGTATTCAAAGTCATCAAGGAAGCGGGCCTGACCGGCAGCACCTCGGAGGCTGTACGCATGATCGAACAGGGCGCGGTCAGGCTGGACGGCGAGCGCATCGAAGACCGTGACAGGCCGCTCATAGCTGGCGGCAGGGTCGTCCTGCAAGTCGGCAAACGCAAATTTGCCGCCGTGGTGCTGGAGTGATCGCGCCCGCCAGCCATTGCCCAATAGGCGTCTTCGATTCCGGCGTGGGCGGCCTTACCGTCGTCCGCGCCCTTATGGAGCGCCTGCCGCTGGAGAGCATCGTCTACTTTGGCGACACCGCACGGGTGCCCTATGGCGTCAAATCAGTGGCGACCATCGAGCAGTACGCTGCGCAAATCGTCGATCTCCTGTTGCGACAGAACGTCAAGATGCTGATCGTAGCCTGCAACACCATGGCTGCCGTGGCACTGAAAACCATCGCGACGCACGCCGACGGCATTCCCATCATCGACGTCATCGAAGCCGGCGCGCGCGCCGCCGCGGACGGGCTGGGCGGGCGGATCGGCGTCATAGGCACGCCGACCACGATCAACAGCAATGCCTATGCCAGACGTATACACGCCCTCTCCCCGGGCCTGCGGGTCTACTCGCAAGCCTGCCCGCTTTTCGTCCCGCTGGTCGAAGAAGGCTGGCTCGATCACCCCGTCACCCGGCTGACCGCGCAAGAATACCTGCGTCCCGTACTGGCCGAGGACATCGACAGCCTCGTGCTCGGCTGTACCCATTACCCCCTGCTAAAACCATTGTTGCGCGATGTCG
>JAIRWW010000162.1 GCA_031268685.1 Azoarcus sp. | reverse complement strand
GCGATCACGTCTTGCATTGCAAAACCCTTTTCACGCGCCGACGCGCGTCAGGGCGCGCATTCTAGCATCACATCCGCCCGTCTTCGCGCCGCGCGGCAGATGAACCCGGAAAAAGTCGTTTATCATCGGACGCAGGCCATCATACCGAATGCCATACAACACACACGACAGGGAGAAAACAGCAAATGCCAAACTGCACACCGCTTTTGCGCCTGGCGCGCCCCGATGATCATCCCGCCATCGAAAAAATCGGCTACGAAGCGTTCAAAAACGCGCCTCACGCAAGCGGCGGCGAGGCGCTTCTGGCGCACAGGCTGCGCGACGAACCGGCATTCGTGCGAGAACTGGATTTCGTCGCGGAAATCGCCGGCAATGTAATCGGCAACATCATGTACACCAAGAGCAAAGTCGCAGACGCTAGCCGCGAATGGGAAACGCTGACCTTCGGCCCCATAAGCGTACTGCCCGCCTATCAGCGCAGAGGCATCGGCGCCGCGCTGATCGCGCATACGCTGGAACTTGCGCGCGCAATGGGCTTTCGGGCTGTGATCATTTTCGGCCATGAAAAATACTATCCCCGATTCGGATTTGAAAACGCCGAAAAATACGGCATCACCACCCCGGATGGCAAAAACTTTTCCGCATTCATGGCATTGCCGCTCTATAAAGGCGCGCTGGACGGAATACGCGGGCAATTCATGCATGCCCCCATATTCGAGAGCATCGGCAAAACCGAATCCGATGCCTTCAATGCCCGGTTTCAAATTCCCAACCCGGATGTCGCTTTTCCTGCGCCGTCATTTTTCTTGACCTATGTGAAACCGACCATTCACAACAAAAACATCGTCGTCGGCGATTTCACTTATTTCAGCGACGTCGATTTTGAAAGCCGCGTAACGCATCATTACGATTTCTACGGAGACAAACTGATCATCGGAAAGTTTTGCCAAATTGCCGCCGGAGTGGAATTCATCATGAACGGCGCGAACCATCGGATGAACGCAGCATCCACCTTTCCGTTCTACATTCTGGAAGGCTGGAAGCAAAGCGCGCCGCCGCTATCGGACCTTCCGCTGAAAGGCGACACAGTCGTCGGCAACGATGTCTGGATAGGCCAGAATGCCGTGATATTGCCCGGCGTCCATATCGGCAACGGCGCAATCATAAGCGCGAACGCGGTCGTGGGCAGCAATGTAGACGCATATACCATTGCCGCCGGCAACCCTGCAAAGCCGATACGGAAACGCTTCGACGATGAACTCATCGGCCTGCTCCAGGCATTCAAATGGTGGGAACTGCCCATACCGGAAATCCAGAAAATCATCCCGGTCTTGTCCAATAGCGATCTGGAGCATGTAAAGCGTGTTTTAACCCAGACTGTTCATTAGCCCAAAAAGTCTTTGACTCTATATGTTTGGTCCCCCAGTGTGCTGGTGTAATCTATAGCCAGCTACGAAGGGATGATTTATGGGGGCAAGGTCATTTCACAATGGCCGGTCGCGCAGGAGTTCGAGGAGTTGCCGCATGGCGATGCCGCGATGGCTGATGGCGTTTTTTTGCGCGGGTTCGAGTTCGGCGGCGCTTAGTTGCCGTTCCGGCAGCCAGAAGAGCGGATCGTAGCCGAAGCCGCCATTGCCGCGCGGAGCGGAGAGGATGGCGCCGCGCCATTCGCCGTCGGCAATTAGCGGGCAGGGGTCGGATGCGTGGCGGACGAGCGCCAGACAGCAGTAATACCAGGCGCTCCGTTCGCCGTCTGGCGTGGCGGACAGTTTTTCGAGAAGAAAACGGTTGTTGCGCTCGTCGGATTTTGGATCGCCCGCGAAGCGCGCCGAGTGTACGCCGGGCGCGCCGCCCAGCGCCGCGACACAAAGGCCGGAATCGTCGGCGATGGCGGGCAATTTTGTGGCGGCAGCGGCGTGGCGCGCCTTGGCCAGCGCGTTTTCGATGAAGGTGAAATGCGGTTCTTCGGCTTCGCCGACGCCGAGTTGGGCTTGGGGAATGATCTCCAGCCCCAGCGGCGCGAGCAGGGTTTGCATTTCTGCGGCTTTTTTGGCGTTGTTGCTGGCTAGTATTAGTTTTTTGCTCATGTTTTCAGGGCTTCGGCAAGTGCGGCGCGCTGGCTGGCGAAAAGGCTTTCGATGCCGGTGCTGGCCAGGTCGACCAGCGTGCCGAGTTCGGCGTGGGAAAACGGCTGGCCTTCGGCTGTGCCCTGTATTTCGACAAGGCCGCCAGATGCGGTCATGGCTATGTTCATGTCGGTGTCGCAGGTGGAGTCTTCGGCGTAATCGAGATCGAGCACCGGCACGCCCCGGCAGATGCCCACGGAAACCGCCGCGACAAGTTCGCGCTGTGGATGGGTGGAAAGCTTGCCCTGATTCTTCAGCCATGTGAGCGCGTCATGCATGGCGACGCAAGCGCCGGTGATGGCGGCTGTGCGGGTGCCGCCATCGGCTTGGAGTACGTCGCAATCTATGATGATCTGGCGCTCGCCCAGCGCGGCGAGATCGACCGCGGCGCGCAGGCTGCGTCCGATCAGGCGCTGGATTTCTTGTGTGCGCCCGCTTTGTTTGCCGCTGGCGGCTTCGCGCGTGTTCCGGGTTTGGGTGGCTCTCGGTAGCATGCCGTATTCGGCGGTGATCCAGCCTTCGCCGCGGCCCTTTAGGAAAGCGGGTACGTTTTCTTCGATGCTGGCGGTGACAAGCACTCGTGTGTTGCCGAATTCGATTAGTACTGAGCCTTCGGCATGGCGGGTGTAGCCACGGGTGAGGCGGACGGGTCGAAGTTCGTTTGGGCGGCGATTGTCAGGGCGGCGGTTTGGCATGTGCGGTGTTTGTTATTTGCTGAATTTCTGGATGGCGGCGTTGATTTCCTGGATGGCGCGCTCGATTTCGTCATCGGACAGGAGCATTTCGGTCGCCGAGGGGCGCATGTTTCGGATTGAGTCTATCCGGGTAGTGAAATCGCTCAGGGCCATGGTCTGCGTTGATATTAGATCGGGGATGCCGCCATCGTCGCTATCGCCTTCGCGCCATACCATGGCGATGAGCGATAGATTGTCGCAGGCTGTGCCCGCGATGGTTTCGGCTTGTGTGAGCGCTCTGGGGACGGCGATCATCGGGCTTTCTTTGCTCAGGCTGTGCAGTATGCCTTCGTTGCCCATTGGCCCCCACACGCCGTCGGTGCAGAGCGCCAGAATGTCGCCGGTTTGCAGCGGCGTGCGGCGCGAAAATTCGAGTTGCGGTAAGTGGGTGCCGCCCAGGCAGGAATACACCCGGTTGCGGTTTGGGTGGGTGGCGGCGCTGCGCACGTCGAGCAAGCCTTGATCCATCATGAGTTGCACGCGGGAGTGGTCGTGCGTCTGGATATGGATGCGGCCATTGCGCAGCAGGTACAGGCGGGAGTCGCCCGCGTGCGCCCAGTGGGCATGGCCGTCCTGGACGATGCAGGCTACTACTGTTGTGCGCGGCGCTTCGCGCAGGCTTTTTTCGAGCG
>JAIRWW010000158.1 GCA_031268685.1 Azoarcus sp. | reverse complement strand
GCCAATTCGCGGATTCTCAAATCCGGCAAGCACGACGCCGCCTTTTACGCGCGGCTCTGGGAGCAATTGCGCGGCACGGGGCGCTGGCACGGCGAAATCTGGAACAAGCGCAAGAACGGCGAAATCTACCCGGAAGAAATCTCGATCCAGTCCCTGCGGCTGGCCGACGGCAATGTCCGGCGCTACATCTCCGTCTTCTCCGACATCTCCCTGCGCAAAAAGAGCGAACAGGAACTCGCGGCGCACCGCAAACACCTCGGAGAACTCGTCCGCCAGCGCACCGAAGAACTCACCGTCGCGCGCGACCAGGCCGAAGCGGCCAGCCGCAGCAAATCGGCCTTTCTCGCCAACATGAATCACGAACTGCGCACGCCGCTCAATGCGGTGATCGGCTTTTCAAGGCTGATGGAAAAAGACGCCTCGCTCTCGCCGGAGAATCGCCGCACCGTGGCAATCATCAATCATTCCGGACAGCATCTGCTCACGCTCATCAACGATGTACTGGAACTCTCCAAAATCGAAGCGGGCAAAATGACAATGCGGCCAGAAGAAGTCGATCTGGCCGAACTGCTCAAGCAAGTAACAGAAATGATGCGCCTGCGCGCCGAAGAACGAGGGCTGCGGCTGAGCCTCGCCGCGGAGTCCGCGCCAACGCCGGTCTTGCTCGACCCCGGCATGCTGCGCCAGATCCTGCTCAACCTGCTCTCGAACGCGATCAAGTTTACCGAGCATGGCGAAATCATCATGCGCATGAGCGCCCACCCGGTTTCAGAAACAGCGCAGCGCCTGCGCTTCAGTGTGCGCGACACGGGCATCGGCATCGGGCCGGACGACCGGGAGCGCATTTTTTCTTCCTTCGAGCAAGCAGGCGGCGCGCACCGCGGCGGCACCGGCCTGGGGCTGACCATCAGCCGGAATTACGTGCACATGATGGGCGGCAAACTGATGCTCGATTCGCGCCTCGGAGAAGGCGCAGAGTTCCATTTCACGATTACCGCGCCGACCGTGCGCGGCGCGCAACCCAAACGCAGCGGCGAAGCCGCGCCAGCAGGCGGACTCGAACGCATGGTGCTCGTGGTCGATGACAGTCCGGAGGGACGCCTGCTCGTGCGCGCCATTCTCGAACCGCTCGGCTTCCACGTAGAAGAAGCCGGAACGCTCGCGCAAGCCTGGGCGGCGGTAGAACGCCGGGCAGCCGGTCTCGTGCTGCTCGACTGGTATCTGCCCGACGGCGAGGGCATCGAACTTATCCGCCGCTGCGCCGGATTGGGCGAGCAGCGGCCGACGCTCATCATGCTGACAGCGAACGCGCTGGCCGAGAGCCGCGCCGCGGCGATCAAAGCTGGCGCGGACGGCTTCCTGAGCAAGCCCTTCGACGAAACCGGGCTACTGCGCCTGATCGACAGCGTTCTCGCCGCGCGGTCGCGGCAAGCCGACGCAGCGGCGGACGGCCCGGCATGGGAAACACAAGAAGCGCGCACCCTGCTCAAAACGCTGACGCAGGAAGAGCGCGAGCGGCTCACCAGGGCGGCGATTTTATTGAGCCACGAAGAAATCGCCGCCGCCATCGCCGCCATCGCACAAAGAAATGCCTCGCTCGGCGCGGCGCTACTGCCGCTTTCCAGGAAACATGATTACCGGCGGCTCTGGGAAGCGCTGGAACTCGAAGGAAGCGAATCATGTTTCAATCCACGCCCGTAACCGGGCGACAAGGCTGGTGCGGGCTTACACCCCTCCCGTGCGTGATCATCCCCCTGAAGGGGGAGGTTTCCAACCGGAGTTAGTTTTTGATGAACGACAACGACGCGAACCCTGCCGGGCGGGCGGAAATACTGATCGTCGACGACACCGTGGGTTCGCTCAACCTCCTGAGCGACCTGCTCTCCGGCGCGGGCTACACCGTGCGCACCGCGCGGGACGGGCGCATGGCTTTGCGCTCGGCGCGCGCGCGCGCCCCCAAGCTGATCCTGCTCGACGTGCGCATGCCGGGCATGGACGGCCATGAGCTGTGCCGCCTGCTCAAGCAAGACGCACGCACGCGCGAAGCGCCGGTCATTTTCCTGTCGGCGCTGCACGAGACGGGAGACAAAGTAAAAGGCTTCTCGCTCGGCGCGGTAGATTACATCGCCAAACCCTTCGAGCCGGACGAAGTGCTCGCCCGCGTGCGCACCCACATCGAATTGCACCGCCTGCAAACGCGGCTGGAAGAGCGGGTCGACGAGCGTACCGAACAACTGCGCCGTTCCGAAAACGCGCTGCGCGATTCGCAAAAACGCTTACGCGAACTCACCCGCTTCTTGCAAGAAGTGCGGGAAAAAGAACGCACCTCCATTGCGCGCGAACTGCACGACGAATTCGGGCAAGCGCTGACCGCCCTGCGCATCGACCTCGGCTGGCTACGCAAGCAATGCGCAGACCCGGACGACGCGCTCGGCGCGCGCATCGACGCCTCGCGCGCGCTGGTCGAGCGCACCATCGAATCCCTGCGCCGAATCTCCGAAGGGCTGCGCCCCGGCATGCTCGACGTACTCGGACTATGCGCGGCGCTCGAACACCTGGCCCGGCAGTTCGAGGAACGCTGGTCGATCGCCTGCGCATTCCGCGCCGACCGGGACGAATACAACCTTGATGCCGACCGCTCGATCGCCGTATTCCGGCTCGTGCAAGAAGCGCTGACCAACGTTTCCCGCCATGCGCACGCGAACCGGGTCGACATACAACTGGAAGCGGCGGACGGGCGGCTGCATCTCATCATCCAGGACGACGGCGACGGATTCGACCCCCAGGCAGCGCGAAAGGGATTCGGCTTGCTCGGCATGTCGGAACGGGTAAACATACTGGGCGGAGAAATGCGCGTCGACAGCGGCAGCGGCGTGCGCATCGCCATCGCCCTGCCCCTGGCCTCGGAAGGAGACGAAAAATGATCCAGATACTCATTGCCGACGATCACGACATCTTGCGCGCCGGGCTGAAACACATCCTGAGCGAAACGGGCGACATCGCCGTCGGCGGCGAAGCGGGCAACGGCGCGGAAGCGCTGGCCCAACTGCGCCAAGGGCAATGGGACGCCGTCGTGCTCGACCTCAACATGCCGGGCCGCAATGGCATCGAACTCATCAAACAAGTCAAAGACGAGTTCCCGCGCCTGCCCATCCTGGTATTGAGCATGTACAAAGAAGACATCTACGCGGTGCGCGCCCTGAAAGCCGGCGCGTCCGGCTACTTGTGCAAAGACAATGCGGAATCGCAACTCCCCGATGCCATCCGCAAGATCGTCGGCGGCGGCCTTTTCATCAACCAGAACGTAGCGGAAAGCCTGACGCGCAATCTCCAGGGCAACCGCGCGCAATTGCCGCACAACCGGCTCACCGACCGCAATTACCAGATATTCCTCATGCTCGTGCAGGGCGTG
>JAIRWW010000149.1 GCA_031268685.1 Azoarcus sp. | reverse complement strand
GCCCCCACACGGGAATGGCCGCGACAAACGCCTCGCCCCGCCGCCATCCCAGGTAGCGCGGCGGAATCTCCGCAAGGCCGGACAGGCGCTCGACAAAGGCGGGATGCGTGGCTACGCTACCGCCATAGCGTTGCCATAGCTCGGCATAGTCGGCGGCGGCGATCTCCGTCCAGCCTCTTTCCCGGAAAAACTTGAAACGATTTAACATAATTGCCGATTCTAACAGTAAGCACAAAATTGTTAGATACATGCTGAGAAATACAGTTCACATTGAGCTTGTCGAATGCTATTCGACACGGAAGCCTGTGCCTTGTCCAAGAAAGCATCAACGGCAAAGGCAGCCCAATATGCATGGACGGCGATTGTTTCACGTATTGCCAGCAAAATACAAAAAATAGAAAACACAAAATACACGCCAGCGCATTAATAAAAGGCGGCATATATAGCCCAGAATGTTGCGCGCTTCAGCCAGAACAATACATCAATCTCAGATGATGAAACAATCGACGTTTCCCGGTTCAAATGCGGAAATCCTTACTTTGCCTATCTGCCTTCCGCGCACGCAATACGGGGAAAGCAATGACGGGAAAAGATAAACCATGCTGCAAATCCAACAACTCACTTGCGCAAACTGCTGGATTCCGCGCAATACCGCCTGCCCGTGGCACGCGGCCCGTAAGCAGGCGATTGAAAACCAGAGTGTTTTTCATAATGGCATGACAATTGCTGCCTGCTCGGTTCGCCCGGCCTTTCAAGGTCGCGCCTGCCAGCGCAGCGCCAGCAAACAGAACGCGGCGAACAAAGCCATTGGGTGCGCACCGCTCAGCCGCCCCGGCGCTTTGGCTGGTTTGAAATCGTCCGCCTCGCCTCTATTCCCGGAAGCATATAGGCGGTAAAGTTGCGCACTGGCAAGTCGTGCTGAAAATCGACATCAATCTTCAGCACTGGACGAGTCAGGCGGTTTTCCATAAAAAAGAGCAAGGAGTTTTTACCATGACAGCAGCACGCACCGCCGAAAACGGCGTCCATCCCATCTTCGTCGAACGCTGGTCGCCGCGCGCCTATGACGAATCGTCTATCCCGGAAAGCGAACTCAAAGCCTTGTTCGAGGCGGCGCGCTGGGCGCCCTCGGCCTACAACGCCCAGCCATGGCGTTTCATCTATGCCCGCCGGGGCACGCCCGCCTGGCAAACCTTCCTCGATCTGCTGATTCCTTACAATCGCGGCTGGGCGCAGCATGCTTCCGCGCTGGCATTCGCCGTCTCGGCGCAAAAATTCGTCCCGCCCGGCAAGGACGAAGCTATCGACACGGGCTTTCAGTCCTACGATACCGGCGCTGCCGTCGCATACCTCATTCTCCAAGCCAGCCTTGCCGGGCTTGCCGCGCACGTCGTCGCAGGTTTCGACAAACAGGCCGTCAGGCAGGCGCTTGCCATCCCGGCGGATTTTAATGTCGAAACCGCCATCGTCATCGGCCGCCGGGGCGAGGCTGGCAATCTGCCGCCCGAACTGCAAGCCCGTGAAGCGCCAAATGCGCGCAAGCCGCTCGAAAGCCTGATCGCCGAAAACCGCTTCGACTTCAAGGATGCCTGATGCAATACAGAAAACTTGGCAATACCGGCGTCGATGTCAGCCTCATCGCCCTGGGCACCATGACCTGGGGCGAACAAAACAGCGAGGCCGAGGCGCATTCCCAACTCGATTTCGCCCTGGAGCGCGGCATCAACCTCATCGACACCGCCGAAATGTATCCGGTGCCGCCCCGCGCCGAAACACAAGGTCGCACCGAGGCTTATATCGGCACATGGCTGAAAGCGCGTCCCGGCGTGCGCGACAGGATCATCCTCGCCACCAAGGTGGCCGGCCCCGCGCGGCAGCCGGAGCGGCCTTCGCATCTGCGCGGCGGCAATGCCCGCCACGACCGCGCCAATATCGAAGCGGCCTTGCATGACAGTCTCGAACGCCTGCAAACCGATTACATAGACCTCTACCAATTGCACTGGCCCGACCGCACGACAAACTATTTCGGCCAACTGGGTTACAGCCACGTTGAAGACGAGGACACGGTGCCGATACGGGAAACCCTGGAAGTACTGGGCGATCTGGTCGAATCGGGCAAGGTGCGCCACATCGGCCTTTCCAACGAGACCCCATGGGGCGTGCACGAGTTTCTCCGCCACGCGGAAAACGCCGGATTGCCGAGGGCCGCGAGCATCCAGAACCCGTACAACCTGCTCAACCGCAGCTTCGAGGTCGGGCTTGCCGAATTCGCCATCCGCGAAAAGCTGGGTTTGCTCGCCTATTCGCCATTGGCTTTCGGGGTGCTGACCGGCAAGTATCTCAATGGGCAGCAGCCGCCCGGCGCGCGCGTCACCCGCTGGGAGCGTTTCGGCCGCTACAAGGGTGAGATCGCCGAAACCGCCACCGCCGCTTATGTCGACATCGCCCGTCGGCATGGCATCCGTCCCGCCCAACTGGCCTTGGCTTACGTCAACCGCCAGCCCTTCCTCGCCAGCAACATCGTCGGCGCGACCAGCCTCGCGCAGCTGGAAGAAAACATCGGCAGCATCGACCTGCGGCTGGAGCAGGCAGTGCTCGACGAGATCGAGGCCGTGCACACGGCGCATCCGAACCCCTGTCCCTAGGCGGGGGTCGCGCTTATGTGATCGGGGGGCGAGGCTGTCCGAGTTGGGTTTCGAGAGCGCGGACCTTATTCCGGCTGACAGAAAGATCGCGCAGGGTTTGCGGTGTGTCGCCAAGAATGGCGCGGAGTTGTTCGGCCAGCGTGAGGCTTTTGCGGTAGGCGTCGAGCGCCTGCGCCAGATTCCCCGTTTCGCGTTCGACATCGCCGAGTTTGCTGAGGCTGATTTTGACCTTGTACTGACGAGATTGAAACCCCGCGCCTGCTGGCCGTCTGGCCTCCCTCTCCGAGGGAGTGGCGCGCTTTGAGCCACGTGACGGAGGGAGTGGGGGCGAGGCGG
The DNA here is from genome assembly GCA_031268685.1 of Azoarcus sp. Lineage (GTDB taxonomy): Bacteria > Pseudomonadota > Gammaproteobacteria > Burkholderiales > Rhodocyclaceae > WRNU01. The sequence goes on along the minus strand of JAIRWW010000149.1, from coordinate 4,139 downwards.
AAGGGCATGAGAAGCTGGCGCCGCCGCCACTTCTTCCGTCTCGCCTTCGGCGAGCCACCTTCCTCATAAAGGAAGGCTCTAGACAGAGCCACTCCCGCACGTTGGCCAAACATATTGCCGGTTTGAAGCCGCCGCGATTTTCCGCGTCAGCCCTTCTTCCTGCGCCCGCCGCCCTTGCCGCGCCAGGGTCAGGATATCCGCGCTCAGCGCCACAGCGCCCCGCAGGCCCGCATAGGTCTGGCTGGCGGCGAATTTGTCCCGCAGCGGATGCGATACCGCGAGCAATGGCGCGCCCAGCGCCCGCGCAGCGGCGTCTTCCAGCGAGCTGGCGAAGATCAGCGCCGCGCCGCTGCCGCGCAATATTTCGGCGATTTCGCCGCCGTCGCGCGTGCCCTGCGCTTCTCCGCCGAAGTCGGCGGGCAGTTCTTCGCCCTCGGCCAGGTCGGTATAGATTGCCGCCTTGATGTCGAGACCGGCAGAACGGGAAAGGAAGCCGCCGATCCTGAGCACGGTTTCCGTGTCGCCGACGATGGCGGCGCTTTTGCCCGCGCCGTCGTCGAAATAACGATCCGCGCCGCCGAGCAGGAAGTATTCCGACCAGGCTTCTTCTCGTTCCAGAAAGCGCTCCGCCGCCGCGGCGTCCAAATCCAGCCTCTCCGCCAGGGTCTGGACGAAGAAGCCGGTTTCATCCAGGCCCAGCGGCGCGGCGTCGAAGATCAGTTGCGGGGTGGCGTATTTTTCTTCGAGTTTTGCGCCGATGGCTTCTCCCCAACGGGAGAAAACCAGATTCAGGGCGGCATCCGGCATGCTGTACAGGGCGGCATGGCCGCCAGGGCCGAAGAAGCCGTTGACGCGCAGGCCGATGGCTTCGAGTATGCGCTGCAATTCTTGCAGGTCGCCTTTGTAGTAGGGGTTCGAGGCGGGGACGATGCCGAATATGTTCACCAGCGGACGGCTGCCGTCTTCGCGCTGCGGCGCGGGCGGCGATTCCAGTCCGGGCAGGCCGTCGATCAGGTCCAGGAAAATCCGCTCGTAGCCGCTATGCGCGCCGCCGTGGAATCCGGCGATGTTGCTGCCGATAACCGGCAGGCCCTGTTCGGCGGCCTCGCGCGCCATGCCGTTCAGGTCGTCGCCCACCATGGCGCATTCGCAGCTGCCCAGTACTGCATAGAGGCGGCCTTCCACGACTTTGACTGTGTTTTTGATTTGTTCGCGCAGGCGCGAGCCGCCGCCGAAGATGATTTGTTTGTCGATGATGTTGGCGGAGGGGACGGCCAGCCCGCCGATATAGCCGCCGCCGCTGTCCCGGCAGGCCAGGCTGTGCTGGATGGCGCAGCCCGCGTTGGCCTGCACGATGGGGATGAGACCTTCTATGGCTTCGAGCGTCGACAACGCGCCGTGCAGCGCGCAGCCCGTGCGCGGATTCCGGATGTTTCCCATTCAGCGCACTTCCCGCTTGACGTGCCAGCCGCCGTTTTTTTTGAGCCAGCTTTCGGTGTATTCCCCCCGCACTCGTTCCCGGAAGTCGGGATGCGGCCCGCCGATGCGGGCGGCGAAGGCGCGCATGCCTTCGTAGCCGTAGTAAACAGCGCCGCGCAGGGAGATGGGCTTGACGCCGAAGCGGGCGGCGAAGGCGACTTGTTCCGGGCCGATGTAGTAGTCGACCGGTGTTTTGGCCAGGACGTTGGCGACCTCGAAAGGCTGCCCCACCGCTACTAGCGCGGGGATGTCCGCGGCGGCTTCCAGGCGGGCCAGATGCTTGCGGTTGTTCAGGTCGACGCTGCTCAGCGCCACACCGGCCAGCTCTCCGCCAAGGTCGCGTATGAGTTCGCTGAAGCCTTCGACCAGCGCCATGTCCATCTGGAGAAATATTTTTTTCCCCGCCAGGGGCCGGGCGGACAGGACGTCCTGCAAGGCGGCCTCCTGCGCGCGCAGCCAGACATCCGCTTTGTCGCCCAGGCCGAATGCTTCGGCGAGTCCGGCGACAAGCCGCCGTGTCGCGGCGCGGCCCACCGGGGCGGGCAGGCGCAGGTAGGGCGTCCCGAACGCGGCTTCCAGCCCTAGCCCGAGGTATTCGCTTTCATCGCTGTTGAGCGACACTGTGGCGCGCGCCTGCCCTGCCCTGCGGATGTTTTCCAGCGACGACAGGCCCGGCAACAGGTTCCAGTTTATCCCGAGCGCATCGACGATGCTGGCGATGGCGGCGATGTTGCGGACGTTGTCGCGCACCGCCAGCAGGTTGACGAAGTTCTGGGCTGCGCCGTCCGGCTTGATCTCGTCCAAGGGCGTTTCATGCGGAAGAAATAATAGCTTCGATAAGTCCGGCTCAAAGGGATGGGAGCCGTCCGGGGCTTCCCTGGCGGAATCGTCGCGCTCGTCGCGCTCGCCGCGCTCGCCATATTCGTCACGTTCGCCGCACTCGCCGGGCGCATCCACTAACCGCAGCAAGGCATGCAGGGCGGCGTCGAAGCCCGACAACGGGGATTTCGAGCGGAAGCCGTCTGTATTCACATGCAGCACGGGCACGGCGGTCTCTTTTTCCAGCGCCAGCAGCACCGCATTGACGTCGTCGTTGTTGATGGCGACAACCGGCGTGCCGACGACGAAAACCGCCGCCGCGCCTTCCGCGATGGCGCGCAGTATGGCTTCGCGCAGGGGCGCTTCGCTGCCCAGGATGGAATCCCGCTCGCTCAGGTTGACCGAATACCAGCGCGCGCCGCCCGCCTGCGCCAGGGCGCAGGCCGCTGCGGCGCAGCCTGCCGCGCCATGCACTACGATGGCCGCGTCGCGGATGCCGCGCAGTGCGATCAGGGCGGAAAGTATGTCGTCGTAGGTTGCCTGGGTGAAAGTGCGGATGCGCTGCGGAATTTCGTCCCCGGCGGCATCGGCGATCAACGAGGCCAGCGTGCCGTGGTAGTGGCTGATCGCGCCGCTGCGTTTCTCTCTGCTCAGGGCGCTTTTTTCTTCGTAAAAGCTCATCACGCCGCAACCCTGTCTGCCGCTATCCCCACGCCCCCCGCGCCGGATTCCAGGTTGAATACCCGGTCGCCCCAGTCCCGCGCCCAGTCCCGCAGGTCGCTGACGCCCATCGGATGCGGAATCGCCAGATCGTCGTTTTCGGCAATGTGTCTGGCCAGTTTGCGATAGATGTCCGCATGCTCGCTGGCGGGCTTGGCTTCGATCACGGTCTTGCCGTACAGCTCGCTTTGCGAGACGACCAGCGCGCGGGGTACGTAGCCCGCCACGGCGACGCCGGTGCGGACGGCGAAATCGTCGATGATCGCGTTGGAATACGCGGCGGAAAGTCCGTTGCCAATGACGCCGCCCAGCCTGGCCCCGCCCGTGGGGGCGTATTTGCTCACGGCCTTGAAAAGATTGTTGGCGGCGTAGATGGCCATGAAGTCAGAGGAAGTCACGACATAGGCCCGGTCGGTGATGCCGTCGCGGATAGGCACTGCAAAACCGCCGCAAACCACATCGCCCAGGACGTCGTACAGGACGAAGTCCGGTTTGAATTCCTCAAAAAGTTTCAGTTCCTGCAACAGCGTCACCGCCGCGTTGATTCCCCGTCCGGCGCAGCCGACGCCGGGCACGGGGCCGCCGGATTCGATGCACAGGATGCCCTTGAAGCCGGTGGCGGAAATGTCGGCGAGATGAACTTTGTTGCCGCCGCGCACGCTGTCCAGGATCGTGGGCAGATAGTGGTTTCCGCGCAGGGTGTTTGTGGAGTCGCTTTTCGGATCGCAACCGATCTGGATGACCCTGTATCCCGCCTCGGCCAACGCCGCGCTGATGTTGGAGGTCGTCGTGGATTTGCCGATGCCGCCCTTGCCGTAGATGGCGATGTGCTTGCCGATGGCCCGGCTCCGGGCCGGCGGGGCGGGTTTTGCCGCAGCGTCGCGGCCATGAAACGAGACGCGCTTGCTTGTTATTTCACTCATTCCTTGTGTTTACCTCTTTCTTGAGAGCGGCGACGTTGTTGGCTTCCATAAAAAAACTCCCCGTCAGGCGGCTTTCAGTTCGGAATAAATATGCCCTTCCCAGGGCAGCAAATCCCCGTCGGCGTTGTACAGATAATCGAAGATCGTTTCCTCGCCATTGGTACAGCGGTAAAAATCTTCGTGGCTGAAACCGTTCTT
>JAIRWW010000130.1 GCA_031268685.1 Azoarcus sp. | reverse complement strand
GACCTACATACAACAGCGCACCGAAACAGCATTGCAGGCGATATTGCCCGCTGCCGATCTCACGCCGGACAGGCTGCACGAAGCCATGCGTTATGCCGTCCTGGGCGGCGGCAAGCGGGTGCGGGCGCTGCTTGTGCATGCCGCGGGCGGACTCACGCATGCATGCCCGGAACAACTCGACCGCGCCGCATGCGCCGTAGAACTCATCCACGCCTATTCGCTCGTCCACGACGACATGCCATGTATGGACAACGACAGGCTGCGCCGCGGCAAACCCACCGTCCATGTCGAATACGACGAAGCCACTGCGCTACTCGTCGGCGATGCCTTGCAAACCCTCGCCTTCCAGATCCTGTCCGAAGCATCGGTGAGCGCCACCGCGGCGGGGCAGCTGGAAGCCATACGCCTGTTGGCTGCTGCTGCTGGCTCGCACGGCATGGCTGGCGGGCAGGCCATCGACATCGCCTCGGTCGGACGCGAAATGACGCGCGAAGAACTCGAATTCATGCACCTGCGCAAAACCGGCGCGCTGATCCGCGCGGCCATCCTGATCGGTGGACATGCCGGCGAAGGCGTCAACGACGACCGGCGGCGGCGGCTGGACCACTACGCCAAACGCATCGGCCTGCTCTATCAGGTAGTCGACGACATTCTCGATGCCGGTGCCGATACAGCCACCTTGGGCAAGACCGCGGGCAAAGACGCCAAACACGACAAACCGACTTACGTAAGCCTCCTGGGCTTGGCCGATGCCCGCCGCTTTGCCGACGAATTGCTGGCGGAAGCCCACGCCGCACTGATGCCGCTGGGCGGGCGCGGCGCCCGGCTCGCCGAACTGGCCGACTTCATCGCGCATCGCTCCTTTTGACTTTTAGACAAGCTTTCCACGCAATGTCATATCCGGCTGTTTGAATTGTACGTAGAATCCAAACCATATCCGACAATATTCCCACGCGATGTCCGACTATCCCCGCCTTGCCCGCATCGAATCCCCCGCCGATCTGCGCGCGCTCGACCGCAAGGAACTCCCCGCGCTGGCCGACGAACTGAGAGCCTTCCTGATCGAATCGGTCTCGAAAACCGGCGGCCATCTCTCCTCCAATCTCGGCACGGTCGAACTCACCATCGCCCTCCATTACGTCTTCGACACGCCTGAAGACCGCATCGTGTGGGATGTAGGCCACCAAACCTACAGCCACAAAATTCTCACCGGGCGGCGCGAAGCAATGGCAGGGCTGCGCCACTTGGGCGGCATCTCCGGCTTTCCACGCCGCCCGGAGAGCGAATACGACACCTTCGGCACCGCGCATTCGTCGACCTCGGTTTCCGCCGCGCTCGGCATGGCCGTGGCCGCCCGCGCCAACGGCGAGACGCGCGCCTCGGTCGCGGTCATCGGCGACGGCGCAATGTCGGCGGGCATGGCTTTCGAGGCGCTCAACAACGCTGGCAGTATGAAAGACATCGGCCTGCTGGTGATCCTCAACGACAACGAAATGTCGATCTCGCAACCGGTCGGCGCGCTCTCCAACATCCTCGCGCGCCTTATGGCGCCTTACGGCGCGGCGCGGCGCATCGGCAAAAAAGTACTCGGCGTCGCCCCCCCCGTGGCGGAACTCGCGCGCAAAGTGGAAGAATACGCCAAAGGCATCATAGCGCCCGGCTCGCCCGGCACACTATTCGAGGAATTCGGCTTTCACTACTTCGGCCCCGTCGACGGCCACGACCTCGACACCCTGATTCCGGTATTGCAGAACCTGCGCAGCTTCAATGGGCCGCACTTTCTCCACGTCATCACCCGCAAGGGCCAGGGTTACAAGCTCGCCGAAGCCGATCCCACCCGCTATCACGGCGTAGGAAAGTTCGATCGCCACACCGGCATTCAAGACGCTTCCGGCGGCGGCAAGCCGACCTACACCCAGATCTTCGGCGACTGGCTGTGTGAAGCCGCCGCGCGCGACCCGCGCGTCGTCGGCATCACCCCGGCAATGTGCGAAGGCTCGGGCCTGACGCGCTTCGCGGCGGAATTCCCCGACCGCTACTACGACGTAGGCATTGCCGAACAACATGCCCTCACCTTCGCGGCGGGTCTGGCCTGCGAAGGCAGCCGCCCGGTGGTCGCCATCTACTCCACCTTCCTGCAACGCGCCTACGACCAACTCATCCACGACATCGCCCTGCAAAACCTGCCCGTAGTGCTCGCCATCGACCGCGGCGGGCTGGTCGGGGCCGACGGCGCAACCCATCACGGCGCATTCGACCTCTCCTTCCTTGCCTGCGTGCCCAATCTGCTGCTCATGACGCCCGCCGACGAAAACGAGTGCCGCCAGATGCTCCATACCGCACTCTGCCATGACGGCCCAAGCGCCGTGCGCTACCCTCGCGGCAAAGGCCCGGGCGTATCGCCCGAAGCGGCGCTGAGCGCACTGCCCCTGGGTAAAGCCGAAATCCGCCGCCGCGGCAAAAAAACAGCGCTGCTCGCCTTCGGCAGCATGCTGGCTCCCGCGCTGGAAGCGGGCGAAGCGCTCGATGCCACGGTCGTCAACATGCGTTTCGTCAAACCGCTGGACGCAGCGCTTGTCGAAAGCCTTGCGCGCGATCACGAACTCCTCGTCAGCATCGAAGAAAACTCCGCCATCGGCGGCGCGGGCGCGGAAGTCGCCCGAGTTATCGACATACTCCCCGCGCGGCCAAGGCTTCTGCGCCTCGGCCTGCCCGATCACTTCATAGACCATGGCGAGCAACACGAACTGCTCGCCGAAACAGAACTTGACGCCGACGGCATCGCCGCCGCCGTCCGCCGCGCGCAAACCCCGCCCGGCGCACAGGACAAAACATGAGCGACCTCATCCCCGACGTACAGAGCGCCCACGACCGCCGCCGCATCGCCATCGACCAGGTCGGAATCAAAAACATCCGCCACCCGATCCGCATCCGCGACAAATCGGCCAGCATCCAGCATACCGTTGCCGTCTTCAACATGTACGTCGGCTTGCCCCACAACTTCAAGGGCACCCACATGTCGCGCTTCGTAGCGATCCTCGACCGCGACGAACGCGAATTGTCAGTGGAATCCTTCGAGCCGATGCTGCGCACCATGGTCGAATGCCTCGAAGCCCGAAGCGGCCACCTGGAGATTCGTTTTCCCTACTTCATAACCAAGACCGCGCCCGTCTCCGGCGTGCGCAGCCTGATGGACTACGAAGTGAGCTTCATCGGCACGCTTGCCGAAGACGGCAGCCACGAATTCATCGTCAAAGTCGTCGTACCCGTCACCAGCCTGTGCCCGTGCTCGAAAGAAATCTCCGCCTACGGCGCGCACAACCAGCGTTCGCACGTCACCGTAACCGCAGCCATGAACGACCGCCTGTGGATCGAAGAAATCGTGCAACTGGTCGAAAGCCAGGCATCCTGCGAAGTCTATGGCCTTCTAAAGCGCCCGGATGAAAAATACGTAACCGAGCGCGCCTACGACAACCCCAAATTCGTCGAAGACATGGTGCGCGACGTCGCGGTGCTCCTCAACGCCGAACCGAGGATAGACGCCTA
>JAIRWW010000295.1 GCA_031268685.1 Azoarcus sp. | reverse complement strand
ATGCCATGGATTCGCTGATGTCGAAAAGCGTCCAGGCGGATTTATTTCTATGGGCGGTATTCCTGAGCCTCGTGGGCATCTACGATGTCGTGCAGCGCAAGCACAGCGTTTTGCGGAATTATCCGGTCATCGGCCATTTCCGCTATCTATTCGAAACCGTGCGCCCGGAGATCCGGCAATATTTGCTGGAAGGCGACGAAGAATCGCTGCCTTTTTCCCGCGCGCAGCGTTCGCTGGTCTATCAACGCGCCAAAAACCTGAGCGCCGACCGCCCCTTCGGCAGCATTCTCGATGTTTATGCCATCGGCTACGAATTCATTACCCATTCGCTGATGACCGTACCGAAAAACCACCCGGAAACTTTTCGCATCACAATTGGCAACGAGCAATGCAGGCGCCCCTATTCCGCGTCGATTTTCAATATCTCAGCCATGAGTTTCGGTTCTCTGAGTCCGAATGCCATCCGCGCCCTGAATGCCGGGGCGAAACAGGGCGGTTTTTATCACGATACCGGGGAAGGAAGCATCAGCCCCTATCATATGGAGAACGGCGGCGATCTGGTGTGGGAAATCGGCAGCGGCTATTTCGGTTGCCGCGACGTAAACGGTTATTTCGATCCTGTCCGTTTCGCGGAACGGGCGGCGCTTTCCTGCGTAAAGATGATCGAAATCAAGCTCAGCCAGGGCGCCAAGCCCGGCCACGGCGGCATCTTGCCGAAAGAAAAAATCACTCAGTTGATTGCGGAAGTCCGGGGCGTGCCAATGGGACAGGACTGTATATCGCCTTCTGCCCACACCGCATTTCATACGCCACTGCAATTGCTGGAATTCGTGCGGCAATTGCGCGAGCTGTCGCAGGGCAAGCCGGTCGGTTTCAAACTTTGTATCGGCAGGCCGGCGGAGTTTATGTCGCTCGTCAAGGCCATGTTGCAAACGGGGGTTTATCCCGATTTCGTGGTCGTGGACGGTTCCGAGGGCGGCACTGGCGCAGCGCCTGCGGAGTTCTCCGATCACTTGGGAATGCCCCTCAGGGAAGGCTTGCTGCTGGTGCATAACGCGCTGACCGGCGCAGGCATCCGCGAACACGTCAAGGTCGGCGCGGCGGGGAAAATCGTCTCTGCCTTCGACATCGCCCGCACGCTGGCCCTGGGCGCGGATTGGGTGAATTCGGGACGCGGTTTTCTTTTCGCCCTGGGCTGTATCCAGTCGCAGAGTTGCCACACCAATAAATGCCCGACAGGAGTGGCGACGCAGGATGAAAAGCGGCAGGGGGCGCTGGATGTGGACGACAAGGCCGGGCGTGTTTACGGTTTTCACCGCAATACTCTGTCCAGCCTCGCCGAGATGATCGCCGCCGCCGGGCTGAAACACCCCGCGGACATCCAGCCTGAACATTTGGCTGTCCGCGTCAGCGAACTGGAAGTGCAGACTTACGCGCAACGCTATGTCTTCCTGGCCAGAAATGAACTGTCCAGCGGGACATGCGCGCACGCCTTTTACCAGGAAGCGTGGGACAAGGCGGAAGCCGGGGCTTTCTGAGCGCGCCGCGCCGCATCGCCCTTGGCTCTGAGGCAGAAGGAAGAATATCGGCGCAGGCAAATCATGAGTTCATGCGCAAGCCTATGGCAAAATGCCGATTCAGATATTTACTGGAAAGCCTCATGAAACCGTCCTCTCACGATAAAAATCTTTTCCTTGGGGAAGCCTTGGACAATTCCAGCCCGCCCATGCCGAGGCGGTCATTGCCATCGATTCCATTGGGAATACCCTTGGCCAGGCTCGGGGCAAGCGGCATTGTTCAGATTTTTTTTGCCGGACTGCTTGCAGCCAGCCTGCTGCCCGCGCCCGCCGTGGCCCTCGACGGCCTGCCCATTGCCTCGCCCCATGGCGGCTGGAATTACGCAGGCTTCACCGACAAAAGCTCGGAAAACGCTGTCGCCTATCCTTACAACCTGATCGACAGGGGGACGCAAAGCGGACGCACGCTCATCCGCGGCAAACTCGCCGAGCAGATGCGCGCCGAAACGGCTGGCAATGGCGCAAAGCGCAAACCGCCGACCTTGGTCGTCAACGGCAACCCGATGCCGCTATACAGCGGCGAAGGCGGCGACTTCGCGCGTCCCTATGCTTTCGGCCCCGGCTCGAACAGCATCGAAATCATGGACGCGGAGGGCAAATCCGTTCAACGCCTGCAATTCTACGAATCAAACCCCACGCGCCCGCGCGCGCAACTGCGCGCCATCCTGGCCTGGGACGACGATCAAGCCGAAGTCGACCTGCACGTACTCACCCCCGACGGACAGCATGCCACTTGGTCAAGTCCGGTACTCCGTGGCGGGGGCGGCATGGATGTCGACAGCGTCGACGGCGCAGGGCCGGAGATATTCTCCGTAACCTCGCCTGTGCACGGGCTTTACCTGTTCTATGTCAATTACTGGGGCAACTACGGTTCGTCCGGCTACCATTTCGACGAAAGTACCCGGCAAAAACCCATCATTACTTGCCGCATCACACTGATTCTTCACGAAAATACACCCAATGAGCGCCGTGAAAGCCATGTTGTGCCGCTGCGCAAAATCGGCGAACTAACCCATATCCGCTCTCTGGTTTTCTAAAACAGCCCGCTGCTGCGAGGCGCCAATCCGGACTCATTCCATGATGACAAAGCAAACCGCCTATCCCCTTCCGCCCTGCATTTTTGCTGCTATCGCCGCGGCGCTGTTCTCCGGCCCGGCGCTGGCCGAACTGGAAGCCCCCATCGGTGGATGGCGGCAGGGCAAACCCGACGCACCTTTCCTCCAGACGGTGAATTACCCTGCCGTCACCCCCGGCATCGACGCCAATACGCCGGAAAGCAGCCAGATTCGCGGACGCATCCGCGACAAGAGCAAAAAAATCGCCACTCTTGTTGTCAACGGCAACGTCATGCCGTTGCGGATCGACGGAAACGGCGCTTTTGCCCGCCCGTACAGCTTCAGCGCCGGTTCCAACAGCGTCGAGATCATCGGCGACGGAGAAAGCCTGCGCACACAGTTTTACCAGAGCGCGAACGGACAAGCCGAATCCCGGCTGCGCATCCTGCTCAGTTGGGACACCAACGGCACCGACCTGGACCTGCACGTCGTTACACCCAGCGGTCAGCACGCTTGGTACGGACAGCGCGCCGTCAAAGGCGGCGCGATAGACATTGATGTCACCACGGGCTATGGCCCCGAAATCTTTGCCTCCGCCGCACCGGAAAAAGGGCTGTACCAAGTCTATGTCAATTATTACGGCGGTAGCAGCGGACTAACCACCGCCCGCCTTGCCGTGATCGGCAATGAAGGTACAGCGAACGAAAAGCGGCAGGAGTTCAGTTTCCCGATGCGCTTCGCCGGGGAGCTCGTTCTGGTGCGACAGTTCCTGTACCCATGACCCAGCGCGCGATTCCCCTTTTACCGCCTGCATTTCGCGCCGTTAGCAATACATTGTATTGACGATGGAAATGTCGCCATACTTTACATTTTTTCTGGCGCTATATTATTTTTGGTTAATAATCAGTTACATAAAAACTAGCACGTTTCTTGCTGTTGTCTAACCTGTCGCTCAAGACAAGTTAGCGAAGATCAGAAACTGCGCTATTTACATCGAAGGAGCCAATCATGCAAACACAAACCGCCGGAACCCCTGTCCACGCGCATCCGCAAGCCATCACTGCCGCCGCCGTCCTTGCCGATCCGGATCAATGCGCAGCGAAGCGCATGTCACAACGAGACGTCAACGTATGCCTTGATCGTGACATCCTCGCCAGCCTTCGGGCAACAGGGCCAGACTGGCAAGTTCGCTTCAATGCGATTCTGCGTTCGTGGCTGAAAACGAACGCCCCAACCCAGTAAAGCATGCATGGCGCTTTATTTAGTCCCGGCGTTTGTCGGAGCGAACTGAACAGTTCGCTCCGCTTCGCTTGGTAATTTGCGCTTCGCTTAGTAATTTGCAATTCAGAGATCGAGACGCTGCCCGCCAAGCGCTTCTTTTTCGATTTTCTTTCGATTATCGACAGCTTGCCTGCTTTCGCCGCCATATACTGGATCGGCATAAAGCGTTGCCGCATCCGCGATAGTTACTGAAAAGGCCGCCACCCTTTGGGTTTCGGCATCGAAACTGACGCTTGCCGAAATCG
>JAIRWW010000254.1 GCA_031268685.1 Azoarcus sp. | reverse complement strand
GCGGCCAGCGCCATGGCGGCCGGTTCGGTGATGAAGGAAGACAGAAGCGGCACCACGGCCAGGATGGTGAAGTAAAAGGCGAGTGGCCGTGCAATCGGCAACAGGCGCGATGCCTGCCGCACGATGGTGGAAGCGAAAATGATGATTGGCTTGCTCGCCGCCACGATCATGATCGCCAGCACGAACAGCGGTTCGGTGTAGCTGAGGCTTTTCAGGTAGGCCGCGACGGCCGGGGTATCGCCGCTTTTCGGTTCGATGGCGGCGATGGAAATAAGCAGGATGCCGGCCCAGAAGCCGAAAATGAACTCTGCTTCGGCGAACAATCCCCATAGTCCCGCGTGTGCGGGGTGCTTTTCCGCCAGCCGCAAGAAGAAACTGACTGAAAATGTGTGCAGGATGGCTACCGCGAACAGGATGCTGCCGATTACCTGGATGATCGTTGGTGTCATGGCTGGGGCGCTTTGTCGTGGAGAGGAAAAATCTGAGGATCGGCGAAAGGATGAAATGGCAAAAAGCTTGAAAGCCGCCTTGCTACCGCAGCTTTGCCCGAGTGGAATCCGTTGGTGGAAATCGCTAGTGAAAACCACAATTATACGATTGGGCCGCCTGCCGGGAACCTGCTAAAATGCCAGACTTTTCGCAACATGCTGGAGTAATTCCATGACTATCGAACGAACCCTTTCCATAATCAAGCCCGATGCTGTCGCCAAGAATGTAATCGGTAAAATCTATCAGCGTTTCGAGGATGCGGGCCTCAAGATCGTTGCTGCCCGCATGGTGCATCTGTCCGCGCGGGAAGCAGGCGAGTTTTATGCCGTACACCGTGAGCGTCCATTTTTCGGGGATCTGGTGACGTTCATGACTTCCGGCCCGGTAGTAGTGCAGGTGCTCGAAGGCGAAAACGCCATCGCCAGGAACCGCGAATTGATGGGCGCCACCGATCCGAAAAAAGCCGCTCCCGGCACGCTGCGTGCCGATTTCGCCGCGTCGATAGACGCCAATGCGGTACATGGTTCCGATGCGCCCGAGACGGCGGCGGCGGAAGTGGCTTTCTTCTTTCCTGGCATCAATATCCATAGCCGCTGATCCGGTACGGTTTGCGCCCGGCTTGCCGTCTGGATTGCTTCCTTCGCCATGCTCAATCTGCTCGATTACGACCTTGCCGGGCTTAGCGCCTGGTTTGCCGAACTGGACGAGAAGCCTTTTCGCGCGCGCCAGGTGATGCGTTGGATACACCGCGAAGCTTGTAATGATTTCGGGGCAATGACCGATGTCGCCAAGTCCTTGCGGGCGAAGCTGGGCGCGCTGGCGGAGATTCGTCCGCCAGCGCCGCTGCGGGATTCCGTGTCTGGCGATGGGACGCGCAAATGGTTGCTCGACGTCGGGGGCGGCAATGCTGTGGAAACGGTTTTCATCCCGGAAGCCGGACGCGGCACCCTGTGCGTATCGTCCCAGGCCGGGTGTGCGCTCGACTGTGCTTTTTGCGCGACTGGCAAGCAGGGGTTCAGCCGTAACCTTGACGTGGGCGAGATAGTGGGCCAGCTGTGGCTGGCAAATAAACTGCTTGGCGCGGCTGGCGGAACCCCGCGCGAAGATGAAAGCACTCGCGAAGATGAAAATGACAATGGGCGTGTCGTCAGCAATGTCGTGCTGATGGGCATGGGCGAGCCGCTGGCCAATTTCGATAACGTCGTCACTGCTTTGCGAATCATGCTTGACGACCATGCTTACGGGCTGTCGCGGCGGCGGGTGACTGTGTCGACCGCTGGCGTGACGCCTGCGATGGATCGTCTGCGGGAAGAATGCCCGGTGGCGCTGGCGGTGTCGCTGCACGCCCCCGACGATGCCTTGCGGGATCGGCTGATGCCGATCAACCGTAAATATCCTCTACGCGATCTGTTGGCGGCATGCCGCCGCTACCTCGAACGCGCCCCGCGCGATTTCGTGACTTTTGAATACGCAATGATTGATGGCATCAACGATAGTGATGCCCATGCCCGCGCTCTGGCTGCGCTTGCACGTGAAGTGTCTTGCAAGATCAACCTGATCCCGTTCAACCCTTTCCCGCGCTCCGGGTTTGCGCGTTCGCCGGTTAATCGTATTCGCCGTTTTGCGGAGATACTGCTCGATTCCGGTATCATTGCGACGACGCGCAGGACGCGCGGCGACGATGTTTCCGCTGCCTGTGGTCAACTCGTCGGTCAGGTGCGGGATAAAACCCGGCGCACCCGGACGCATCCAATGCAGACGATGGAGGAAGTTTGGTCATGATACGCATGATGACATCCCTGTGCTGGATCGTTTCAGGCCTTGTTCTGGCCGGATGCGCGGCTTCCCCGGTCGCGCCGCAGGCGCCTTCGCCGGATGTCGCGCCCAGTTATAGCGGCCCGCATTCCCGCCCCTTGTCCGATGTTCCGCCAGCGAATGGAGCGGAGTCGAAGGCGCGCATCCATACCGAGCTTGGAATAGAGTATCTCGGCATCGGGCGTACCAAGGTCGCTCTCGACGAGGCCAAGCTAGCTTTGGATGCCGATTCGGCTTATGCCCCGGCGCATCATCTGATGGGCTTGATCTACATGGAACTCGAACAGTACGGACAGGCTGACGAGGCGTTTCGCCAGGCGCTTGCTTCTGGGCCGGGCGATCCGGATTTCAACAACAGCTATGGCTGGTTTCTGTGCAGGCGGGGGCGTTTTGCCGAAGCGATGCCCCATTTTGCCACGGCGCAGGCCAACCCTTATTATTGCTGCAAGGCCCGTCCTTACATCAATGCCGGGCTGTGCCTGCTGGACAGCGGTGATCCCACCGGGGCAGAAATCCAGTTCACCAGGGCATTGGAAGCCGATCCTTCCAGTGACGAAGCCCTATACCAATTGGCGCATGCCGGTTATCGTCGCGGAAATTACCGCCGCACGCACGATTTGCTCGTCCAGTACCACCAGCGTTTTGGCCCCAGCGCGCGTTCGGTATGGCTGGGCTTGCGCGCGGCGCGTCGTTTGGGCGAACATCATGCGGAAACAAGCTATACCGAGCAATTACGCGGGCGCTTCGCCGGTTCTCCCGAGGGCGCATTGTTGATGCA
>JAIRWW010000230.1 GCA_031268685.1 Azoarcus sp. | reverse complement strand
CGCGGCAGTCAATATGCCAGTGATGATTTCCGGGGGGTTCTCAAGCATTATGGCATCACGGCGTCCATGAGTCGGCGCGGCAATTGTTGGGATAACGCTTGCAGTGAAACGCTCTTCGGCTCACTGAAAGTGGAACGTCTGCACGGACAAGGTTTTGTCACCCGACGCCATGCCAAAGACGAAACCCTGGCATGGCTGCTTTGGGACAATCAATCCCGGCTACATTCCACACTGGATTACCTTAGTCCGATGCAGTTCGAGGAACTCTGGCAAAAACGGCAGGTGCATCAAACTAGAATATGAACCCCGCTATGGGATGCGAAAGTAAGGGGCAAGGTCAAATCACTGGAAAGAGGCTATGAACCAGTTCGCCATCCTCTACGCCGAACGCTTTGAAGCGCTTCGGGGATAGAATGACCATAGATTTTCCCACGCATCGGACCCCAATGGCCACTGCCTTTGCCCTACTTCGCTGCGGAAAGTCTATTCACGCCTCACACACAGAAATTCGGACACTCCTTCTGCGGTTCAGTAATCCCAGCCGTTATTACTTTATCTAAAACGTGAACACCATAAACACGGAAGTTTGCAAATCTTTCCTTTAGCTTCACGTTAAGCTTTTTCATACCATCTTCTTTGTCATGAACATTAGAAACCATATACTTAGGAAACAACGTGAGAAAACAATCGTTTTTAAACCCACTCTTCATGCACGCAATATACTGCTTCTCGAACGCATCTCTGTCTTTGATCGGCTCGCCAGCCATGACGTTGGCGCAAACCAATCCCGCCAACACTCCCAAACACCACTTCAACAGCTTTGTTCTCATCATACACCAAGCAGTTTTACACTCAATGACTAAGAACTATACAGACACAAAATAATTATTACAAAAGATTTTCTGTGAAAACGTATCGCGCATTATTAGAGCAACTTCGGCTCAAGTATTTACACCATATTCGGCAAGCTGCTTGGCGGGACGATTGCCATCGTCCCCTATAAGGAGGACATATGTAGATACAAGGGGGCGGATGGCAATCCGCCCGCAGGCTCAAACACGCCGACAATTCAAGTGTAAATATTTAAACCGAAGTTGCTCTAGCGAACGACACTTTATTCTCCACACCATCGCCGCTTTATTACCTTTACGCGCGTATCTTCAACCGGTCAGCAAATCCCGTTAGCGTGTGGTACATAGTCGGTCCTGGATAAATCCCAACTACATGCGATCAAATCCTTTCAGAACGCCATTTTCCACACAGGGGACGATGGGCTGGTTTTCTTGGATCAAGTGTAAATATTTGAACCGAAGCAGCCCTGATCTCACGCCCCAAAATACAAGGGCCGACTGTCATCTGCCAGTCGGCCCTTGCGTTTTTTTACATCGTTTTTTACATCAAGACCTCAGCGCTTTACTGCCCATCTTCCGGCGAAGCGTTTTCTTCTTCGCCACTGGCGCTGGCGGTGGCCACCACGGCAGCTTCTTCTTCCACAGCCGCCCAGGCATGCGCTTCGCCCAGGTCCTCCCCTGCGGTCTGCGAACGCCGGGTGCGGTGGTAGGCCAGGCCCGTGCCCGCAGGGATGAGCCGTCCGACGATGACGTTTTCTTTGAGGCCACGCAGTTCGTCGCGCTTGCCCATGATCGCCGCTTCGGTGAGTACCCGCGTGGTTTCCTGGAAGGAGGCCGCCGAGATGAAGGAATCGGTCGACAGCGACGCTTTGGTGATGCCGAGCAGGATGTTCTCGTAGTTCGCAGGAAGCTTGCCTTCGGCTTCCAGGCGGTCGTTTTCGTCCAGTACTTCGGAACGCTCGACCTGCTCCTCGCGGATGAACTTGGAGTCGCCCGGATCGGTGATGACTACGCGGCGCAACATCTGCCGCACGATCACTTCGATGTGCTTGTCGTTGATCTTCACGCCCTGCAAGCGATAGACGTCCTGCACTTCATCGATGATGTAGCGCGCAAGTTCGGTGATGCCTTGCAGCCGCAGGATATCGTGCGGGTCGGACGGGCCGTCGACGATGATTTCGCCTTTGTTGACGACCTGCCCTTCGTGCACCATCAGGTGCTTGTCTTTCGGGATCAGGAATTCGTGCGCCGCGCCGTCCGTCTCGGTGATGACCAGACGCTGCTTGCCCTTGGTGTCCTTGCCGAAGGAGACGATGCCTGTGTATTCGGCAAGCATGCCAGCGTCTTTGGGTGCGCGGGCTTCAAAAAGCTCCGCCACGCGCGGCAGGCCGCCGGTGATGTCGCGGGTTTTGGCCGACTCTTGGGGGATGCGGGCGAGTACGTCGCCGATGCCAGCGTGCTGGCCGTCCTGCACGGTGATGAGCGACCCCGGCTGGAAGGCGATGGTCACGACGTGGTCGCTGCCAGCGATCTTCACTTCGTCGCCGGTCTCGTCGAGCAGTTTCACTTGCGGACGCGCGCCCTTGGCGGTGCTGGCGGTGGAGCGGCGCGGGGAGTCGATGACGACCAGTGTCGACAGGCCGGTGACTTCGTCGACCTGTTTGGCGACGGTGACGCCTTCTTCGACGTTCTCGAATTTCACCGTACCCGAGTATTCGGTGATGATCGGGCGGGTGTGCGGGTCCCAGTTCGCCAGTTTGGCGCCGGCTTTGGCTTCGGCGCCGTCGTCGACGAGCAGCGTGGCGCCGTAGGGAATTTTGTGGCGTTCGCGTTCGCGGCCATGGCGGTCGGCTACGACGACTTCCGCCGAGCGGGCGATGACTACTTTTTCGTTCTTGGCGTTGGAGACGTAGCGCATGTTGCCGGCGAAGCGGATGATGCCTTCTGCTTTGGTTTCGACGCCGGTGGCCGCCGCCGCCCGCGAAGCCGCGCCGCCGACGTGGAAGGTGCGCATGGTGAGCTGGGTGCCGGGTTCGCCGATGGACTGCGCTGCGATGACGCCGACGGCTTCGCCTGTGTTGACCATGTGGCCGCGCCCGAGGTCGCGCCCGTAGCATTTGGCGCACAGGCCGTAGCGGGTTTCGCAGGTGAGCGGGGTGCGCACTTTGACTTCGTCGACGCCGATCTGGTCGATGAGTTCGACCGCGCTTTCGTCGAGCAGCGAGCCAGCTTCGATCACGGTTTCACGGGATTCGGGGTCGATTACGTCTTCCGCGCAGACGCGGCCAAGAATGCGGTCACGCAGCGGTTCGACGACTTCGCCGCCTTCGATCAGCGCCTTCATGTTGAAGCCGTTGCGGGTGCCGCAGTTGTCTTCGATGACGACGAGGTCTTGCGTCACGTCGACCAGCCGCCGGGTGAGGTAGCCGGAGTTCGCGGTTTTCAAGGCGGTGTCGGCCAGGCCCTTGCGCGCGCCGTGGGTGGAGATGAAGTACTGGAGAACGTTCAGCCCTTCGCGGAAGTTGGTGGTGATCGGGGTTTCGATGATGGAGCCGTCAGGCTTGGCCATCAGGCCGCGCATGCCGGCAAGCTGGCGAATCTGGGCGGCGGAGCCGCGCGCGCCCGAGTCGGCCATCATGTAGATGGAGTTGAAGGCTTCCTGTTTGACATGGTTGCCGTCGCGGTCGATCACGTCTTCCTGGCCGAGTTGTTCCATCATCGCTTTGGCGACCTGATCGCCGCAGCGGCCCCAGATGTCCACTACCTTGTTGTAGCGTTCGCCCTGGGTGACGAGACCGTTGGCGTACTGGCGCTCGATTTCGGCGACTTCGGTTTCGGCGGCGGCGATGAGATCTTTCTTCTTGGCCGGTACCAGCATGTCTTTGACCGCGATGGAGATGCCCGCGCGGGTGGCAAGGTGGTAGCCAAACTGCATGAGTTTGTCGGCAAAGATGACCGTCGCCTTCAGGCCGCAACGGCGGAAGGAGGCGTTGATGAGGCGGGAGATTTCTTTTTTCTTCAGCGGCTTGTCGATGACGGAAAACGGCAGGCCGGCGGGCAGGATTTCGGAGAGGATGGCGCGCCCCGCGGTGGTGTCGTGGCGCACGATCTTCTCGATGCGCTCGCCGTCCGGGCTGAGGTCGACTTCCTTCAGGCGCACGGTGACCCGGGCATGCAGTGAAATTTGCCCCGATTCGTAGGCGCGCTTGACTTCGCTGACGTCGGTAAAGAGCATGCCCTCGCCGGGCACGTTGATGCCGACGCGGGTGGCGTAGTAGAGCCCGAGCACGATGTCCTGCGAGGGCACGATGATGGGTTCGCCGTTGGCGGGCGAGAGCACGTTGTTGGAGGCGAGCATCAGGGTGCGCGCTTCCATCTGTGCTTCGAGCGACAGCGGTACGTGGACGGCCATCTGGTCGCCGTCGAAGTCGGCGTTGAAGGCGACGCAGACGAGCGGGTGCAGCTGGATGGCCTTGCCTTCGATCAGCACCGGCTCGAACGCCTGGATGCCCAGGCGGTGCAGGGTCGGCGCGCGGTTGAGCATGACCGGGTGTTCGCGGATGACTTCTTCGAGGATGTCCCACACCACCGGCTCTTGCATTTCCACCATTTTCTTGGCTTGCTTGATGGTGGTGGCCAGGCCGAGCAGTTCGAGCTTGTTGAAGATGAAGGGCTTGAAGAGTTCGAGCGCCATCAGCTTGGGCAGGCCGCACTGGTGGAGCTTCAGTTGCGGGCCGACGGTGATGACCGAACGACCCGAGTAGTCGACGCGCTTGCCGAGCAGGTTTTGCCGGAAGCGCCCGCCCTTGCCCTTGATCATGTCGGCGAGCGATTTCAGCGCGCGCTTGTTGGCGCCGGTCATCGCCTTGCCGCGGCGGCCATTGTCGAGGAGCGAGTCGACCGATTCCTGCAACATGCGCTTTTCGTTGCGCACGATGATGTCGGGCGCTTTCAGTTCGAGCAGGCGCTTCAGGCGGTTGTTGCGGTTGATGACGCGGCGGTAGAGATCGTTCAGGTCGCTGGTGGC
>JAIRWW010000205.1 GCA_031268685.1 Azoarcus sp. | reverse complement strand
TTGGTGCTCCGTTCGACTCCGCCCAAAGGCTGGCAGATTATGCGGGCAAAAGCGCCGGTATCGGTTTCGATGCTTTCGATTTTCGCCACGGGCAGGCCGGGCACGAACTTGCCGTCGAGTCCGGAAGTCACCAGACGATCTCCGGTCTTTATATCGGCGTCGGCAAGCACGAAGCGCAATTCGAGCCCGCCTTGCCCGGTTCCGGACATTATCCCGAGTTGGCCGTTGCGCTCGACCTGCACCGGCACAGACTGATTGCGGTCGGTGATGAGCGTGACTTCGGACTGGATCGGATAAACACGGGTTATCTGCCCGATCAGCCCTTCGGCATCGACCACAGCCAGGCCGGGTTCCACGTCTTTCTGCTTGCCCTTGTCGAGGATGACCTTGCGGGAATACGGGTCGGGCGCGCTATAGAGCACTTCGGCGGCAATGCTGTGCGTTTGCACGCGCTTGCTCATGCCGAGTAATTTGCGTAGATGCTCATTTTCCTGTTCAAGATACTCGAAGCGCAGGATGCGTTGGGCATTTTCGATCTGGACGCGCTCGAAATCGGCCTGCTTGAACTGCGAGTCCGCAAATTCGGAAAAGTATTTGGTGGCGCTGCCGACCAGTTTGACTGGTTCGGCGGCGGTCACCCGCAGGGGATAGGTAATAGTTGCCAAGTACTCGCGCAATGATTCGAGATATTGGAAACGCAGGTCGGCCACTAACATCACCACGCAAATCGTGGTGTATATCAATAGGCGAACGTGGGACGATACGCCCCGCTTGAATACGGGATGTGTTTGAAAATCAGCAGAAGGCATTCAGCGATTCCCGGACGATGGCGCTCTGGGATGTCTAAAACGCAAGCGGAATCACCTCAATCAGAGGTGAAGATGGAACCTAACTTATCCATCTTGTCCAGCGCCATGCCGCAGCCCCGCGCCACGCAGGTGAGCGGTTCTTCGGCAACAATTACCGGCAGGCCGGTTTCTTCCATAAGCAAGCGGTCGAGGTCGCGCAACAAGGCGCCGCCGCCGGTCAGCACCAGACCGCGTTCGGCAATATCGGCGCCCAATTCGGGCGGTGTCTCTTCTAGAGCTATCTTGACCGAGGAAACGATCTGGTTGATTGGCTCGGTGAGTGCTTCAAGTATTTCGTTGGACGAAATTGTGAAGCTGCGTGGAATGCCCTCGGCGAGATTGCGGCCCTTGACTTCGAGTTCGCGCACTTCAGACCCCGGAAAGGCGGAGCCGATTTCTTTTTTGATGTTTTCGGCGGTTGTGTCGCCGATCAGCATGCCGTAATTGCGGCGGATGTAGTTGACGATCGATTCGTCGAATTTGTCGCCGCCAACCCGGACGCTGCCCCGGTAAACCATGCCGCCTAGCGAGATTACGCCGACTTCGGTAGTGCCTCCGCCGATGTCGACCACCATGGAGCCGAGCGCGTCCGAAACCGGCAGGCCAGCCCCGATGGCTGCCGCCATCGGTTCTTCGATAAGGTATACCTGTGAAGCGCCCGCAGTGAGCGCCGCATCACGGATGGCGCGGCGTTCTACCTGGGTCGAGCCGCAAGGTACACAGATGATGATCCGAGGGCTGGGCGAGAGCAGCCGGGAGTCGTGCACCCGCTTGATGAACTGTTTGATCATCTGCTCGGTAACTTCAAAGTCGGCGATCACGCCGTCTTTCATCGGGCGTATCGCCTCGATGTTTTTCGGTGTCTTGCCAAGCATCTGCTTGGCATCGTGCCCGACAGCCTGGATCAGGCGCTTGGAGTTGGGGCCGCCTTCGGTCCGGATTGCCACTACCGAAGGTTCGTCGAGGACGATGCCTTTGCCCCGAACGTAGATCAGGGTGTTGGCCGTACCCAGGTCGATCGCCAGATCGCTGGAGAAATAAGAGCGCAGAAAGCCGATCATAAGGTGAAATTCCAAATCGGTTGAATGTTTTGCTTTGCGCGTGATGGTGGCACGCGCCCGAAAAAAGGGACTGAAAGCAGATATGATACCCTACAATTCTCTTTGGAACTTAGCACGTTTATCACATGGCGCTCTCCAACGAACAAATAGAACGGCTTGCCAAGCTTGCCCGGCTGGCTTTGCCAGACGATTCCGTGGATGCGATGCGCATCCATCTTGACAGCATTTTCGGCATTATCGCCCAAATGCAGGCTGTGGATACAACTGGCATCGAACCCATGAGCCATCCCCAGGAACTGGCGGCCCGCCTGCGTGACGATATTGTCACCGAAACAGATCATCTCGCCGCTTTCCAGACTGTTGCGCCGCAAGCCGAGGCAGGACTGTACCTTGTGCCCAAAGTCATAGAATAAAAAATACTTCACTTCGTTCTACTTCAACCTACCGGTTTTTCTACGCATGAGCACTGCGCCACTTGTCGAGGCACCCGTTTCCGCCCTGCGCCGCGCGCTGGACGCGAAAAACATCTCCAGCGTCGAACTCGCCACGCTTTTCCTCGAACGCATCGAAGCGCGCGATTCGGCGCTCAATGCCTTCATCACCGTTGAGCGCGAGCGGACGCTCGCCGAAGCGCGCGCCGCCGATGCGCGCATCGCCAGCGGCGAGGCCGGGCCGCTCACCGGCATACCGCTCGCCCACAAGGATGTGTTCTGCACTGAAGGCGTGCTCACCACCTGCGGCTCGAAAATGTTGTCCAATTTTGTCAGCCCTTATGATGCGCACGTCGTTGCCCTGCTGAAAAAAGCCGGCGCGGTGAGTCTGGGCAAGACCAATATGGACGAATTCGCCATGGGGTCGTCGAACGAAACCTCGTATTTCGGCCCGGCCAGGAATCCATGGAAGCCCGGTCATGTGCCCGGCGGCTCCTCCGGCGGTTCGGCGGCAGCGGTTGCGGCGCGGCTTGCGCCCATTGCCACGGGCACCGACACCGGCGGTTCTGTGCGTCAGCCCGCTTCTTTTTGCGGCATCACCGGCATCAAGCCGACTTACGGCCTTGTGAGCCGTTACGGCCTTGTCGCTTATGCATCTTCGCTCGACCAGGGCGGCGCTTTTGGCGCATCCGCTGAAGATTGCGCACTGTTGCTCGCGGCCATGACTGGGTTCGACGCGCGCGATTCGACCAGTCTCGACCGTCCGCCCGAAGACTACGCCGCCGCGCTTGCCGCACAGCCAGCCGAGTCTTCCAGGCCGCTTGCCGGTCTCGTCATCGGCCTGCCGCGCGAATTCTTCGGCGACGGCATGAGCAGCGATATCCGCGCCGCCGTTGAAGCCGCGCTTGCGCAATACCGCGCCCTTGGCGCTGCCACCCGCGAAGTCGATCTCCCAAATGCCAAGCTGGCGATCCCCGCTTATTACGTTATTGCCATGGCCGAGGCGTCGAGTAATCTTTCGCGCTTCGACGGCGTGCGCTATGGCTACCGCGCCGCCGAATTCACCGACCTGGCCGACATGTACTGCAAAAGCCGTTGCGAAGGCTTCGGCGCGGAAGTCCAGCGCCGCATACTGGCGGGCACTTACGTACTGTCGCATGGCTATTACGATGCCTATTACTTGCAAGCGCAGAAACTGCGCCGCCTGATTGGCGGGGATTTCCGCCGCGCCTTTGGCGAATGCGACTTGATCGCCGGTCCCACCTCGCCGGTGACGGCCTGGGAATTGGGCGCGATGAGCGGCGATCCGGCGCAGATGTACCTCGCCGACATCTACACCACGCCGGTCAACCTCGCCGGGCTGCCGGGGCTTTCCCATCCCTGCGGATTCGATGCAGGCGGCTTGCCGGTCGGCCTGCAACTGATCGGCGACTATTTTTCCGAAGCGCGCTTGCTCGCTGCTGCGCATCGCTTTCAGCAAGCCACCGACTGGCATTTGCGTCGCCCGGCCCTGGCGGCCTGAAGCGCCGCGGGGCGTGCGCTTCGGGTCTTGTCGAAGAAATGGGGGCGGCATTTCCGGGAGGATCGCATCTCCGGGATTGTCCGCGGGCGAGTCTCGACGCCGGCCTTGCCGTGAGCACTGCATCGCTGTCGATGCCGCAGGGTTGGATGCTGTACACTCTGGCATGGAGCAGGCGGCATAGAGCACAAGCACTGCAAGCCTGTCGGCGACAAGCGGTAAATATCAAATTTCGCATTGCATATCTTTTTTTGTTCTACCTTGAGTTCATGCAACTCGATCTTTTCGCCCACAGCCGTCCCGTCATGTTGCGCAATGACCTCATCCTGGCCCTGCGGGAGCGTCAATCGGCCGCGAGCCGCGAAGCGCATGCCAGGCTGGCTGGCGAATACCCGGAAGACGGACTGCTGATACCGGCGCAGCGGCTGCTCGATCAACTGGAAGCACCGCGCCCCGCGCCGTTTTCCAGCCATAAAGACGCGCAATGCGCCATAGAGCAGGCCGAGTCCGCGCTTGCGGATTCGGCAAGCACGGTATTCGGTGCGGTCATGGCTTCCGATTGGATGACTCCTGTTTGGCAGATACTGGCCGACGCCTGCGAAAAGCTGCCCTACCAGCGGAACATACCGTCCGCCAATCCCGCATGCATGCTCATGCGGAGCCGCTGCTGGGACGCTGCCGAAGCGGCGATTGCCCGCATTCCCAATTGGCGCCGTATGCCCGAGCCGCTGGCGTGGATGGCCGAGGCCCGCTTCAAGCTACGGGGACTCGGAAGCGTATGGCCGCTATTGGCCGAACTGGCATGGCGCGCGCCCGCGCGGTTCGCGGCGCTGGCCAGACGTCTGGACGCGACGGCGCTGGCACGGCTGCTACGCGGATTTGAAAGCGAATTCGCTACCGGCGACGATGCCGATTTCGCCTGGTTTCCCGCCTGGGCGCTGAGCACCGAAGCAAAACTTGTCGACGGCCTGCTGGAAGAACATACCCCCGAGTACAGCCCCCCGGAGCAGGCGGCCTGGACGATTCGGCAATTGCTCATCCTCGAACGCCAGGGCCGCCATCACGAAATCGTCAAAAACCGCGAGACCCTGCGCGACTTACACCCGGAACTGTTCGCGTACTACATGCGCTCGCGGTAATGACGCAGGGCTGTATGGCCTTGCCCTGCCGGAACGCAGCCTCTGGCCTTCGGCGTTTTTGCGCCGGGATATAATCCCCCACACGATTTGTCAGGCGGATGTGCAATGTCTCGCAAAAAACTCCCTATCGGCATCCAGACCTTCCGCGAAATCCGCGAAGACAATTGCTACTACGTGGATAAAACCGCTTTTGCCCTGCGCATGATCAAGGAGGGTAAAGCCTACTTCCTTTCCCGTCCGCGCCGCTTCGGCAAAAGCCTTTTCCTGGATACGCTGGCGGAACTGTTCGCGGGCAACGAGCCGCTGTTCCGTGGATTGCATTGCCATGATAAATGGGACTGGAACACAAAATATCCAGTCATCCGCATCAGTTTCGCAGCAGGCGTCACGGAGAGCCGGGGAGACCTGGATGCCCGTATTCACTGCATCCTGGCCGAAAACGAGTTTCGCTTGGGCGTCTCCCGTGGAGAAGGCGCGATCCCGGATCGCTTCATTGCCTTGATCCAGGCGGCGGCAGCCAGATTCGGTCAACGTGTCGTAGTGCTGGTGGATGAATACGACAAACCCCTTCTGGACAACCTGAGATCCCCCGATCTTGCCCGCGGAATGCGTGATGGCTTGCGCAATTTTTATTCAGTCATCAAAGACCAGGACGCGCACATCAAGTTCGCCATGCTTACCGGGGTCTCCAAATTCAGCAAAGTCAACATCTTTTCCGGCCTCAACAATTTATCGGACATTACGCTGGATGCCGGGTATTCCAACATTTGCGGATACACGGACGCCGATGTGGACACCGTGTTTGCACCGGAACTGGCAGGACTGGATCGGGACGAAATCCGCCATTGGTACAACGGCTACAACTGGCGAGGCGAAGCGGTGTACAACCCTTTCGATCTCTTGCTGCTGTTCAATAAGCGCGAATTTCGTCCTTTCTGGTTCGAGACCGGCACACCGACCTTTCTGGTGGACACGCTCACCGAACGGCAAGTCTACTTGCCCAGACTCCTGAGCATGGAAAGCTCCTCCGAGCTGATTTCCGCTTTCGAGGTAGGTGCAATTTCCACCGAAGCCCTGATGTTCCAATCCGGCTACCTGACCCTGCACGGCGAAGAAAACATCGCGGGCGACCTGTTATTTACGCTGGGCTTTCCCAACCGCGAAGTGCGG
>JAIRWW010000197.1 GCA_031268685.1 Azoarcus sp. | reverse complement strand
AACGCCATCGATGGCATGCTGGCGCGTGAATTCAACCAGAAATCGCCGCTGGGCGCCTATCTCAACGAATTGACGGACCTTATTTCGGATGCGGCGCTCTACCTGCCTTTCGTTCATGTGCACCCGTTCGGCTGGCAAACCATTTGCCTCGTTATCTTTCTTGCCGCGGTTTCCGAAATGGCAGGGGCGCTCGGTCCCATGGCCGGTGCGCCGCGCCAGTACGACGGCCCGATGGGCAAAAGCGACCGCGCATTTCTGTTCGGCGCGCTCGGTTTGTGGGCTGGCCTCGTCAATGGACATCTGCCGGAATGGATCTTCTGGCCGATGGCCGCCGTCGTGCCGCCCTGCATTGTGCTCAATATTTTCAACCGCGTTCGCAGCGGCCTGGCCGCCATTTCGCAAACACAAACCCAAACACAAGACAAAATCCCATGACTCGCAACTCTGAAGACCATCGCTTCATCACCCACGACGCCCAGGAATTGTTCTACCGCCGCTGGCCCGCAGTCTCCGAGGCCCGACGCGGCGCCATCCTGCTCTTTCACCGTGGGCACGAACACGGCGGACGCATGGCGCATCTGGTCGATGAACTGGATTTGCCCGATTTCGATTTTTACGCATGGGACGCGCGCGGCCATGGACTCTCCCCCGGCACGCGCGGCGATTCGCCCAGCCTCGGGCATTCCGTGCGCGATATCCAGACATTCGTCGATCATCTGTGCAAGACATGGCAACTCGACGAGCCGGACATCGCCATCATCGCGCAAAGCGTCGGCGCGGTGCTGGCCAGCACTTGGGCGCACGACTACGCGCCGCGCATCCGCTGCCAGGTGCTGGCCTCGCCCGCGTTCAAAGTCAAACTCTACGTGCCTTTCGCGCGCCCCGGCCTGCGGTTGCTGCGCGCCCTGCGCGGCAACTTTTTCGTCAATAGCTACGTCAAGTCCCGGTATCTCACGCACGATGTCGCGCGCCAGACTTCGTTCGACGCCGACACGCTTATCAGCCGCGCCATTTCGGTCAACATCCTGCTCGGCCTGTACGAAGCCGCGGAGCGGGTCGTCGCCGACGCCAGCGCGATCACGATTCCAACGCAGCTGCTTATTTCCGGCGACGACTGGGTCGTGCATCATTGGCCGCAGCACGCTTTTTTTGCGCGCCTGGGTACCGAAGAAAAAGAAAAACATGTGCTGGAAGGCTTCTACCACGACACCCTCGGGGAGAGGGATCGCGCAGTGGCGGTCGAGAAAGTCCGCGATTTTCTCCTGCGCCAGTTCGCCGCGCCGTTCAATCGCCCAAATCTGCGCAACGAACACAGGCACGGCTACACTTTCGAGGAAGCCAAGGCCCTCACCGTTCCGCCGCCGCCCCTGTCGCCGCGCGGCCTGTACTGGCGCGCGTACCGCTTCGGCCTGAAGCTTGCCGGATATCTTTCCGACGGCGTGGCCCTGGGCCACTGCACAGGCTTCGATTCCGGAAGTTCGCTCGACTACATTTACCGCAACGCCCCATCGGGGCGCGGCTTCGCGGGACGCGCTGTCGACTGGTTCTACTTGAACGCCATCGGCTGGCGCGGCATCAGGCAACGCAAGCTGCACATCGAAGAGCTGCTGCGCGAGACGCTCGCCCGGCTGCGCACGGAAAACCGCCCCGCCAGACTGCTGGACATCGCCGCTGGCCACGGACGCTACGTGCTCGACGCGCTGGCCTACGCCCCGCGTCCGGAATCCATCCTGCTGCGCGATTTCAGCGACCTGAATGTCCAGCAGGGACAAGCCTTGATCGCCCAGCGCGGCCTGGACGACATCGCCCGCTTCGAGAAAGGCGACGCCTTCGACCGCGATAGTCTGGCGGCGATCGAACCGCGCGCCACAATCGGCATCGTCTCGGGTCTCTACGAACTCTTTCCGGACAACGACAAAGTAGCCGCTTCGCTTGCCGGACTGCACGACGCAATCGAAGCTGGCGGCTACCTGCTCTATACCGGCCAGCCATGGCATCCGCAGCTAGAGATGATCGCTCGTGCGCTGACCAGCCATCGGGAAGGCCAAGCCTGGGTAATGCGCCGCCGCACGCAAGAAGAAATGGATCAACTCGTGCATGAAGCCGGTTTTGAAAAAATCACGGAACGCATCGACGAATGGGGGATTTTCAGCGTCTCGCTGGCCCGGCGGCTGCCGCAACAATAACTATGTCCGAAGTCCACTGGATACGCGGCGCATTCAGGCGCGGCCTGATTTGGCTCGTTTTTCTCGGCCCATTTTTTTTCCTGAGTTATGGCGCCGCCAACCATTACGCCGCCGCGCGGGACGGCGTGACGAGCTTTTACTTCGCCTGGGAGCGCGGCATTCCGCTCTGGCCCTGGACGATCATCCCTTACTGGTCGATCGACCTCCTGTACGGCTTCGCCTTCCTGTGCTGCCACGACAAAGCAGAAACGAAGCGGCTCGGATTGCGGCTTCTCAGCGCGCAATTGATCGCTATCGCCTGCTTTTTCCTTTGGCCGCTGCGTTTCGCCTTCGAGCGCCCCGCCGTCGACGGACTGGCTGGCGCGCTCTTCAGCGCGCTGACGCAGTTCGACCTACCCTACAACCAGGCTCCATCGCTGCATATCGCGCTACTCGTCATCGTCTGGCGGCAATTCTCCATGCTCGAAGCGCCAAGTGCCGTGCGCGCCCTGATTCA
>JAIRWW010000148.1 GCA_031268685.1 Azoarcus sp. | reverse complement strand
GGAGTTGTTCTATGGCGGCGGCAGGGAAGGCTATACCGATTATCCGTTCATGGAATGATCGCCATGGCTGGTCATGATGTATCAATTGCGGAGCATCCGAAACAGATGCCCAAGAAAATCATTATCATTGCAGGCCCGCATGGCGCGGGGAAAACCGCTTTTGCACGCGCTTTCCTTCCCGAGGAAGCCGCCTGTAAGCGTTTCGTCAACGCTGACATGATCGCTGCCGGGCTGTCGCCGTTCGCGCCGGAAGAAGCCGCTACAAAGGCAGCCCGCCTGATGCTGGAAGAAATCCATGCCAACGTTCGGCGTGGCGTATCCTTTGCATTCGAGACTACGCTCTCCGGCCTCAGCTATCTGAATCTCATTCGGCAGTGGCAAAAAGCGGGCTATCGGGTAAATTTGTATTTTCTCGCCCTGTCCAGCGTCGAGGCCGCCATCGCCCGTGTCGCGGAACGGGTGCGGCAGGGTGGGCATCCCATCCCTGAAGAAGTCATACGGCGGCGGTTCGTCTCGGGCTTGCGCAATTTCGAGCGGTATTACCGGGGATGTGTCGATGCCTGGATATCGTTCGACAATCTGAGTGATCCTCCGCGCTTTCTTGAATTGGGAGAAAACCCGACGCGGTCCATAATACAGCGATGGTCGTCGGCAGCTTGGCAATATCGGCTCATCTCGACGCGCACGCATGCGCCGCCCTGGCGTCCCAAGACTCACAATGACCTTGCCGCTGCCAGCGACGATGACATGCAAAAATCGTTGGCTGCTCTGCTGCGGGCGTCGCAGTTGGCGCGGCAAACCGCCATCCAGACTGGCACAGCCATCGTTGTGGCGAGGAAATACGGACAATTCGTTCGTATCACAGCGCACAGGCTGGAAAAGCAATTAGTGAGCATCATTGGTGTATGAGTATTCCGTCGGCTGACGGTCTGATCGCCGCCATTGCTACCCCGCTTGGGCGCGGCGGCGTCGGCATAGTCCGCATCTCGGGCGCCGGACTGGCAGCTTTCGCCGCCGCGCTTATCGGCAAAACGCCCGAACCCCGACGCGCCGTCCTCGCCAGCTTCAAGACCGCCGACGGTAGCGCTATCGACAGCGGTCTCGTGCTCTACTTTCCCGCTCCCGCATCCTTCACTGGCGAAGATGTGCTGGAACTGCACGGTCACGGCGGCCCGATAGTCATGAATCTGCTGCTTGCTCGCTGCCTGGAGCTTGGCGCGCGCTTGGCCGGGCCGGGCGAATTCACGCGCCGCGCCTTTCTCAACGGCAAGCTCGATCTGGCGCAGGCCGAAGCCGTCGCCGATTTGATCGATGCTTCCACTGCCGCCGCCGCGAAAAGCGCCGTGCGTTCGCTGCAAGGCGAATTCTCCAGCGCCATTCGCGCGCTGGTCGCTGAATTGACCGATCTGCGCATGCTCGTTGAGGCTACGCTCGATTTTCCCGAAGAAGAAATCGACTTCCTGAAGCGGGCCGACGCTTTCGGGCGCATCGCCCGCCTTGATGAGCACCTTGCGCGGGTGCGCGCCAGGGCGAAACAAGGCCAACTTCTCCAGGCCGGTCTTTCCGTTGTTCTCATCGGCCAGCCCAACGTCGGCAAATCCTCGCTCCTGAACCGCCTTGTGGGCGACGAGCTTGCTATCGTTACGCCCCTTCCCGGCACTACCCGCGATGCGCTCAAATCCGCCATCCAAATACATGGCATTCCGCTTCACATCATCGACACCGCCGGTTTGCGCGACACCGGGGATGAAATCGAAAAAATCGGCATTGCCCGCACCTGGAAAGCCGTTCAGGATGCCGACCTCGCCTTGCTGCTGCTCGATGCCCGCGCAGGTCTGACCAGCGATGACCTGTCCATACTGGCCAGGTTTCCCGAGAGGCTGCCGCGCCTCATCGTCCGCAACAAAATCGACCTTACAGCCGAATCCCCGCGAAGGCATACGCAAACCGTGGCGGGCGCGGAGCTTCCGAGCATTTCCCTTTCCGCCAAAACCGGGCAAGGCATGGCGCTGCTGGAGAGCGCACTGTTGGAGAGCGCCGGTTGGCAAGACGTAGAAGACACCTTCACCGCCCGCGCCCGTCATTTACTGGCCATCGAAACTGGCGCAGAGCACTTGAGCGCTGCACGGCGCGAACTCGAAACCGCTTCCCCCGCATTGGAGCTTTTCGCCGAAAACCTGCGGCTGGCGCAAAACGCCCTGTCGGAAATCACAGGTAAATTTACGGCGGATGATCTGTTGGGGGAGATTTTCGGACGGTTTTGCATCGGGAAGTAAGCCCGTGTCTTGCCGGTGGTGTATCCCGGCTTTCCAATCCGTTCGTCGCCGCATCCGCTCAATGGGCTTGAGCTTACTAGCTATTGTGGTTTTCTCTGCCCGCGACAATCGACAATCTCCTGGGCATGGCAAGCTGCTGGGCTGGCTCTGCCGGGCTGACTCGAAAAAGTATTACAAAAAACTATTCTTTGACGGCTGCATTGGAGTAGACTTCTGGACATATTTCACGACCCCGGGCGTGCTTCACGGCCCCGGAACGGAGATCACGCCATGTTGAGAGATATCGTCGAAACCGCGTACCGTACATTCGCTGCATATACCGCCCCGGAAGATTCCGGGTGTCAATGTCCTTTGTGCAAGCTTGGCGAAAGCCATAAGCGTCTTCGGGCGATGGCTGTGCGGGAGATTCCCGACGAACTCTTGTGGCGCTACCACTTCGCCGCGCATGGCGAGACGACGCCGGTGAAGGAGGTCAAGCACTTCCTGCCCCGCTACCTCGAAATCGTCAGTCATTTTCAGTTCGAGCATTTTTGGGCGGAGATCGCCCTGAACCGTTTGTCGCTTGCCAAGGATGAATGGACGGCCGAGGAGCAGGCCTTGCTCGAAACTTGGGCGCGAGCGTTTTTCGCGCATTGTCTGTCGCAGTATCACGACCGCGATTTCGCTCCCGATGCGCCGTACATCGAGAATATCGTCGATCTCATCATCATGCTCGCGCACGGCGGTTTCAAGCTTCGCCCCTTGCTCGATGACTGGAGCAGGGATGCGCGCCTTCCCGCCCTGCTGCATTTCAAGGATCTGCTGCTCTGGGGCTTCAACAAGGACATGAGCGCGCTGGAAAATTCCTTCGCGGCGGACGACAAGGCGCTTTGTGCGATGTTGGCGGACTGGGTGCGGGAGCCAGATGTGGCGGCGCATTTCATCGCGGCATGCGACAAGGCTATCAAGGAAAACGAACCCATCCTCGATATGGCGCATTGTTGCCACGCTGGGCGCGCGCATCGGGAAGAACTCAGAAGCATTTGGCAAAGGTTAGTGAAGTGGCAACAGTCACGGAATTCGTGACAATCCAACAGACATACCTTGCCGCCAATTCATCCAGATTCTAGATTAAAGATCAAGGGCCGCTTTTTCTTCATTCATTATGTTGACGCTTGCCGGACATCCGGATTTTCCGTTCTTCTATGCATGCGACGAAACGCGGGCTGTTGTCCGTGCCTATAACGCTGTGTGCACACCGGGTTTCTTCGGCAATGGCATTGAACCGAAATTGCGGTATCAAGGCGGCTTGAACGCCTTACAAGGAAAACAACCGCTGGAAATCCGGCGTGGTTTCTTTCGCAGCTTCTTCGGGAAATCATCCGTTTTTAGTCCAGTGGGCAACGAAACAAGCTGGGGGACCAAGGCTTAGGCTGCGGGGCAATAACCGAGAGCGGTGGAAAACAGAATAACCGTGTCGCCTGAGACAGAGGGAAGTATCGGCAGTACCAAGAATTTGATCAAAAAGGAGATTTTGCAATCATGCGTATGACAAACGGCAAGTACTACCGTACCTTGGCTGGCGGATCGCTGCTCATTCTCAGTGTCATTTTTTTGAGCTTCTTCGCGCATTCGTCCTCTCTCACTGGAACGATTGCGCTGATTCTTGTGCCGATAACGATCGGCATCGGTATTGGCGCTTCTGTCCCTGGAATTTTGTTTTGTGTTGTAACTTCGTCCTGCCTGATGGGGTATGGGCTGCTGGTCCGAAAGCGGCATGCGTTAGCCTTGTTCTGGAGCGGCTTTATCCTGTTCTTTGTGGCAGGGCTGATGGGCTGGCAAACGCGCATCAGTTAGGGGCGACGTGGTTTTGGCTTGATTCTTTACCCCCGCTTCGATGCCTTCGCCCCGCAAAGCGAGGCAAAGGCATCGTGGCGAAAATGCCGGGAATTTGAAGAATGGCGCGCACGGTCCCGTGCACGGTCCTTCTCCGCGATCTCTCCCCTGCGCCTTCCGAACCCCTGGGCCTTTGATATTTACCAGAGAGTGGAAACCGCCGCCGTTGTGCTTATTCTTCTCCGGCAGCGGTAACAGGCACATGGCTGTGTACGCTGAATCCCGCGTGATCGTAAGCCAGCCAAGTTGAATGGTCGTGCCAATCGGCAAGTACGTAACGTTCGCAACGATGGCCGTCGAGCATGTAGGTGTGATGTCCTGGGCGATGCGTGTGGCCGTGGATGAGCGCCGGGTAGCCGTGCGTGCGCAGCAGGTTGGCGACCGCATCGGTGTTGACGTCCATGATGTCGGGGCGCTTGCCGCGTTTGGCGGTCTCGCTCTGGTTGCGTACTTTTTTGATGAACTCGCGCCGCATGTCGAGCGGTTGGGCGAGAAAGCCGGTTTGCCAGACTGGGTCGCGCACTTGCTGGCGATAAGTCTGGTAGGAAAGGTCGTCGGTGCACAAGGTGTCGCCATGCGCCAGCAGCAGCGTTTGCGCGCCGAAACGAACGGGCGTGGGGTCGGATAGCAAATGCATGCCGGTCGTGGTAGCCAGGCCGTCTCCAGCCAGAAGGTCGCGGTTGCCGGGCATGAAAAAAGTCGCAATGCCATCGGCGGCAAGTGCGCGCAGAGCTGAGCACACCTCCTGATTGAACGGCGAACCTGCGTCGTCGTCGCCGGCCCAGTACTCGAACAGGTCGCCGAGTATGAACAGGCTGCCGGCCCTGCGCGCCGGGCCGACAAGAAAATCGAAAAAGGCGGCTGAGGTTTGCGGGCGGGCGGCGCTCAGGTGCAGATCGGCGATAAACAGCGCCGGCAGTCTTGCCGCAGCCAAGGGGTCGGAAGGAACCGAAGCGCCGCCAGCCATGGAATTAGATGACCTCGATACGCTCAATGATAACGTCTTCTCTAGGGACATTCTGATAGAAGCCTTTATTGCCGGTATCCAATTTGCGAATTTTGTCGACTACCTCCAGACCGTCGATAACGTGACCGAATACGCAGTAGCCCCAGCTTTGCGAATCGTCGGATGCGCGGAAATCGAGGAAGCCATTGTCGACGACGTTGATGAAAAATTGCGCCGTAGCCGAATGTGGGTCGTCGGTACGCGCCATGGCGATGGTGCCGCGCGTGTTCTTGAGGCCGTTGTCGGCTTCGTTCTTGATCGGCTCCCCGGTGGGTTTTTGCTTCATGCCTGGTTCAAAGCCGCCGCCCTGGATCATGAAGCCGTCGATCACACGATGAAAAATCGTGTTGTCGTAGTGGCCGGCGGCAGCGTAGGCAAGGAAGTTCTCGACTGTGGCTGGCGCTTTGTCGGCGTCGAGTTCAAGTGTGATGGCGCCGTGGTTCGTATGTAATGTGACTGACATCTATCGCTCCGCCCAATTATTTGGATTTTGCCGATTTCGGCTTGTTCGCGGAAGTGCTTTCCGGCGCTTTTTCGGGTGCGCTCTCAAGGAGTGTGGCCGATTCGATTACGACGGCCTTGAGCGGCACGTTCCCATGCGGGCCGACGGTGCTGGTCGGAAGTTTGGCGATTTTCTGCACGACGTCCATGCCCTTGACTACTTTGCCGAACACGGCATAGCCCCAGCCATCCTGCGCGGGGTAGTCGAGGAAACCGTTGTTGGCGACGTTGATGAAAAACTGCGCGGTTGCCGAGTTTGGTGCGGCTGTGCGCGCCATCGCCACTGTGCCGGGTTCATTTTTG
Source organism: Azoarcus sp. (assembly GCA_031268685.1). Taxonomy (GTDB): domain Bacteria; phylum Pseudomonadota; class Gammaproteobacteria; order Burkholderiales; family Rhodocyclaceae; genus WRNU01. The sequence continues at coordinate 5,220 of JAIRWW010000148.1, read as the reverse complement.
AGGCCGTTCTGGGCTTCGTTTTCGACTGGAGCGCGGGTCGCTTTTTCTTGGAGGGCTTCGTCGAGACCGCCGCCCTGGATCATGAAGCTGTCGATGACACGGTGGAAAATTGTGCCGTTGTAATGGCCCGCCCGCACGTATTGCAGGAAGTTGGCGACCGTCTTGGGAGCGAGTTCGGCATTGAGTTCGAGCACGATGTTGCCCTGGTTGGTCTTGAGTTCCACTTGTGGATTGGCGGCATGCGCCACGAGCGTACAAAGGCCGAGGGCCAGGAAAGCAAAGAAGTGTCGGATCATGCAGGCTCCGGAATTTTTCAATGGTTGCGGGACGCGGGATGCTGCCGGAGCGAAGGGAAGCACTGCTATACTCTAACGCTTTCCAGACAGCCAACAGCCGAATTCTAGCAACAAGTGCATTGCGCTCAAAACTATATTAGCGGCGGGCCGAAATGCTGACCGGTCGACGCGGTTTTGCGCGCAGTTTTGTGCGCGGTTTTGTGATAAGTACGTTCCGATAGACGTTTCCTGAGGCTGTGACCTTCCTTTCCGCCACCGGCATGCTTACGATATACAACACTCTTAGTCGCAGTAAAGAAGTTTTTCGCCCCATCGAGCCGGGACATGCCGGGGTATATGTCTGCGGGATGACTGTTTACGATTATTGCCACCTCGGGCACGCCAGGGTGATGGTGGTTTTCGACATGGTGGTTCGCTGGCTGCGGGCCAGCGGGCTGACAGTGCGCTATGTGCGTAACATCACCGACATTGATGACAAAATCATTAGCAGGGCGCGGGATAGCGGCGATTCCATTCGTGCGCTGACCGACCGTTTCATAGTGGCGATGCATGAGGATGCCGATGCCCTGGGGGTGTTGCGTCCGGACGTCGAGCCGAGGGCGACCGAGCATGTCGAAGATATGAAGGCGCTGATCGCCCGCCTGGAAGAAAAAGGGCTTGCCTATATCGCTGCCAACGGTGATGTTTGCTATGCGGTGCGGCGCTTTCCGGACTATGGCCGCCTGTCGGGCAAGCAACTGGACGAACTTCGCGCTGGCGAGCGTGTGGATGTGGTCGGCGATAAAAACGATCCGCTCGATTTTGTGCTTTGGAAGCGGGCCAAGGCCGAGGAACCCGAGGATGCGAAGTGGGATTCACCCTGGGGGCGGGGCCGTCCGGGTTGGCACATCGAGTGTTCTGCGATGAGCGCCCGGCTTCTTGGTGCGCACTTCGACATCCATGGCGGCGGGCAGGATCTCCAATTCCCGCATCACGAAAACGAAATCGCCCAATCCGAGGGCGCGAACGGCTGCCATTTTGTGAATTACTGGATACACAATGGTTTTGTGCGCGTTGACGATGAAAAAATGTCGAAGTCACTCGGTAATTTCACCACGATTCGTGACGTGCTACTCAAGTACGATCCTGAAGTGGTGCGCTTTTTCATCTTGCGCGCGCATTATCGCAGCCCACTCAATTACTCTGGCGTTCATCTTGACGATGCCCGCCAAGCACTTGCGAGACTTTACAACGCAGTGAAAGCGATACCTGTCGATGAGACGCCGCCGGTTGACTGGTCTGCGCCATGGGGGGAACGTTTTCGTGCTGCGATGGACGAAGATTTCAACACCGTGGAAGCTTTGGCTGTGCTTTTTGACCTTGCCAATGAAGCCAATCGCTCCGGGGATGTGAAACTTGCCGGGCAGGTTCGCGCGCTGGCACGGGTGTTGGGTTTGCTTGAGCGTGAGGCGCGCGAGTTTTTCCAGGCCGGGGCTGGAAGCGAGCTGCGGGGCTTGGATGCCGCTGAAATCGAGGCGCTCATAGCTGCTCGGGCGGCAGCCAAAAAAGCGCGAGACTTCGTCGAGGCGGATCGTCTGCGCGCGAGTTTGCGCGATGTGGGCATCGTGCTCGAAGACGGCCCTGGGGGAACAAGTTGGCGGCGTGTTTGAGAAACGCGCCATGAGTTTTGCGGTGTTATGAGGTTTGGGCAAAGAAGCCTGGGCCGTGAGTGTCGTGGCCGGAGGGAGATCGGTTTCGACGAGATTCGATGCTTCAAAGGTAGGAAAACAAATGAGAGAAAAAGACATTTGCCGTATAGCGGTGTTCTATGATGGCGCTTACTTTTTTAAGGTCAGCAGCTATTATCTGTATCAACACGAGCGGCGGTCGCGCCTGTCGTTCCGTGGAGTACATGATTTCATCGTTGCCGAGGTGGCGCAGCGCGAAGGCATTGCGCCCAGCCGTTGCCAGATCGTCGATTCGACGTACTTCCAGGGGCGTTTGACTGCGCAGCAGGCGGCGGAACAGGATCGTTTGTTTTCCGACCGCGTTTTTGAGGATGCGCTCACGCGCGCCGATATTGCGCTTTTCCAACAGCATCTGGCCTCCCGTCCGGACGGTTCTTTCGAGGAAAAGCGCATTGATGTCTGGTTGGCGCTCGAAGCCTACGAGATGACCAGTCTCAAGGGCTACGATGTCTGTGTGCTTATCACTGGCGACGGCGATTTTGTCCCGCTCGTGCGCAAGCTCAATACCCTGGGCGCGAGGGTAATGCTGCTGGGCTGGGAGTTTGAGTACGAACGCGAGGATGGGCGCACGATGCGCACCCAGGTATCGACCGGCCTGATCGACCGCGTCAACTATCCGGTGCTGATGAAGCCGCTGATCGACGACCGCGCCCGGCGTCACGATACCCTGATCGACAACCTGTTCCTGCCGCAAAGCAGTTCAAGCGATTGGGACTGGCGCTCGAATCACCGCGATAGTTCGCGGGCCTTGCCGCCGGATTTCGTCGAAGGCGCGGAGTGCCAGGGCACCATCGTCAATCTCATTGCCGGTAAGGGCTACGGTTTCATAAAGCCGATAACTGGCAGCGACAATTATTTCTTCCACGCCAGCGATCTGGTCGATATCAATATCGACGATCTGCGCTATGACGACAAGGTGACTTTCGTCACTGCGCGAGGCGAAAAAGGTATTGTCGCCAAGAGCGTGCGTCTGGGTGTGGGCAATCCGAACATCGACGATGGCCGCGATGGCAGTGACGATTGCGATGACTGCGATGACTGCGATGACGACGACGATTACGATGATGACGAGGACGAAACCAGCGAAATCGTGGAAGACCGGGCGGTAGTCTGAGAGGTTTTTTCCGCCCGCGCCGCCGTCCCGGTTCTTTATGGAGCCGGGGCGGTTTTGTTTTTATGGAAGCTCTTGATCTTGATGGAAGCTTCGCGCGCCGAAGAATTTTTCTCTGATTCAAAAAATAGTTTCGACAGCGCAGGCTGGCGAAACGTATTCACCGTATTCACGTTATCTGCGTGGTGAATTTGCCTTGAATAAGGGACTCCGCGATGCCGAGGCGGCGCTCTGGAGGCAGGAAGCGCCTGACCGCGTTCATCTGCGGTTGCCGAATATGGAACCCAGCACGCCGCGGACGATGGCGCCGCCCAGCCTTGAACCGATGCTGCGCGCTGCCGATTTGGCCAGCGCTTCCGCGATGCTCTGGCGCTTGCCGCCGCCGCGCTGCGAAGTTCTGGCGGAGCCGCTCGTTGTGGTGCGGGAGGGGACCTGAGTGTCGGCTTGGCGTGTTTGATGCGCCTGGATTTTTTCAAACGCGGATTCCCGATCCAGCGCCGTTTCGTAGTGCCCGTAAAGCGGGGACGATTTGATGATGCGGGTGCGTTCGCTGGCTTCCAGTGGCCCGATACGGGAAGCGGGCGGCAGTATTAGAGCGCGTTCCACGATACTGGGGCGGCCTTTCTCGTCGAGAAAAGATACCAGGGCTTCGCCGACTTCCAATTCGGTAATTACCGAGGCAGCATCGAATGCCGGATTGGCGCGCAGGGTGGCTGCTGCTGTCCGCACGGCTTTTTGGTCGCGCGGAGTGAAGGCGCGCAGGGCATGCTGCACCCGGTTGCCGAGTTGTCCGAGCACCGCGTCGGGAATATCCAGCGGATTCTGGGTGACGAAGTAGATGCCCACGCCCTTGGAACGGATCAGGCGCACGACTTGTTCTATTTTTTCGAGCAGGGCGGGCGGCGCTCCATTGAAAAGCAGATGGGCTTCGTCGAAAAAGAATACCAGCCTGGGTTTATCCGTATCGCCGATTTCGGGCAGGCGCTCGAACAGTTCGGACAATAGCCAGAGTAGAAATGTGGAATAGAGGCGGGGAAATTGCATCAGTTTTTCCGCCGCCAGAATATTGACGATCCCATGGCCGCCAGCATCTGTCCGCATCAGGTCGTCGATGTTCAGCATGGGTTCGCCGAAAAATACTTCGCCTCCTTGTTCGCCCAAGGCCAGCAGATTGCGTTGTATTGCTCCTACGGATGCGGCGGAAACGTTGCCGTATTCGAGTGTCAGCCGCTTGGCGTTCTCTCCCGTGTATTGGATCATGGCGCGCAGGTCTTTCAAGTCGAGAAGGAGAAGCCCCTCGTCGTCGGCGGCCTTGAATGCGAGTTGCAGAACGCCCGTCTGGGGTTCGTTCAGCGCGAGAGTCCGGGCCAGTAGAATCGGCCCCATGCCGGAAATGGTGGCTCGCGCCGGGTGGCCGCCTGTGCCGAAAACGTCCCAGAACGTCACGGGGCAGGCTTGTGGCTGCCAGTCGGCGATTTTCAAGGTTTCGAGCCTTTGCCGGAATTTGCCGGAAGCTTGCCCAGGCGCGGCAAGGCCGGAGAGGTCGCTTTTCACGTCGGCCATGAATACCGGTACGCCGATACGGGAAAAGCCTTCCGCCATCGTTTGTAGGGTTACGGTTTTGCCGGAACCGGTCGCGCCCGCGATCAGGCCGTGGCGATTGGCGAGCGCCGGGAGCAGGCTGATGCTTCCGGCGGCGGTTCGAGCGATGGGAATGGGGGCTATGGACATGATCAGTATTCCTTGTTGTCCGTCCACATGTCGGGGGTGAAATGCTGGACGCGATTACGGCCCGCTTCCTTGGCGTGGTAGAGGGCCACGTCCGCGAACTTGACCGCCTGCCAGAAGGTGCTGCTGTCTCTCGGGAAATTGGCAACGCCTATGGAAATGGTTTTTTGCAGGATGGCGCCGTTATGGGTGATTACCATGGCTGCCACCGCGGCACGAATTTTTTCGGCAATCGCCAGGGAATCGCTGTCGGCGATGTCTTGCAGGACGACCATGAATTCCTCGCCGCCATAGCGGATGACGATGTCCGAGGCGCGCACTTTGTTTTTGATGACGCCCGCCAGGGCTTTCAATACAG
>JAIRWW010000063.1 GCA_031268685.1 Azoarcus sp. | reverse complement strand
GTGGCACTCCATTCGCGCCCTCTGGTCTTCATCCACTCGCGCCCGATAGCCTCGAAAGTGTTTTTCGGCGCCTCGGATCGAGCAAGCCTCTGGGCTTTACGCAGTTCCCCCGGGTCTTCACCCTGCGCCAGCAATTTGCGGGCTTCGTCCCGGCGATCACGTGCAAGCCGCAAGCTGACGTCAGGGTAGGCGCCAAACGACAGGATTTTCTCCTTGCCGTCGAAGCGGTATTTCATCCTGAATAACTTTGAGCCGTTTGTATTGACTAAAATAAACAAGCCTTTTTCGTCGGTCAGTTTGTACTGCCTGCCCGAAGGCTTCGCATTCCTGATGTTGGCATCGCTCAGTCCCATGCCTTTTCCCCTGTGTTCACTGGGGATTCAAGGTATACCCCCAGATCAGAAAATACCCCCAGAAATACCCCCAAACATACGGGGATTTCGGGATCCGCTAACAGACACTGAGGGACGACCAATAAACAAAAAACCCCGCCGTGGCGGGGTTTTTGGTACTTCCTGATGCGTTCCGGAACGGATAGTTGGTGGGTGCTGACGGGTTCGAACCGCCGACATTCGCCTTGTAAGGGCGACGCTCTACCAACTGAGCTAAGCACCCGCGTAAAAACAGCGACCGCGCTGTTTCCGCTTGAATAAAAGGGCGTTAGTTTATAGCTTCTTTCAGGCTCTTGCCAGCCTTGAACCTGGGTACGTTGGCGGCGGCAACCGTGATTACCTCACCAGTACGCGGATTGCGGCCATCGCGCTCGGCACGGCTGCTTACACAAAACGTTCCAAAGCCGACCAGGGTCACGGACTCTCCGTTCTTGAGCGCCGTGGTTACTGTGGCAATGGCGGCATCCAGCACACGAGCCGCCACTGCCTTGGGCACATCCGCCAATTCGGAAATTTCATCTATCAATTCGGTTTTGTTCATACCCGCCCCTCCTCCCTTCTGCTGTCATGGAAACCAGCCATGTCCAGGCCAGTATGCACGGCCTTGCGGCCTACCATTCCCGTGTTCGTTCCCGGAAAATTGTCAATGCGCCCGTATAACCTGCGACACGCCTTTTACGGGATCGTCCCCGCCGACTAGAGGCGCTACCGTTTCTTCAGGCTCGGCCAAGGGCACAGGTTTGCGCTCCAGTGCCAATTCAAGAACCTGGTCGACCCAGCGCACCGGGATAATTTCGATCGCATTCTTGATGTTGTCCGGGATTTCGGCGAGATCCTTGACGTTTTCTTCCGGAATCAGTGCGCGCGCAATGCCGCCGCGCACAGCAGCAAGGAGTTTTTCTTTCAGGCCGCCAATCGGCAGCACTTCTCCACGCAGAGTAATTTCACCGGTCATCGCTACGTCGCAACATACAGGAATGCCGGTAAGCGCAGAGACCAGCGCAGTGGTGATCGCGCTGCCCGCCGAGGGGCCGTCCTTGGGTATCGCGCCTTCAGGCAGGTGGATGTGTACGTCGCTTTTCTGGTAGAAATCGCCTTCGATGCCCAGTGAATTCGCTCTGCGGCGCACGACGGAAAGCGCGGCCTGGATGGATTCTTGCATGACTTCACCAAGTTTTCCGGTGGTCATGACTTTGCCTTTGCCCGGCAGCACGACAGCTTCGACGGTCAGCAATTCGCCGCCGACTTCCGTCCAGGCCAGCCCTGTCACTTGGCCGATCTGGTTCTGTTTTTCCGCCATGCCGAAGTTGTAGCGGCGCACCCCGAGGTATTTGTCGAGGTTCTTGGCATTGACGACGATTTTGCTGGCGCGCGGTTTGAGCACCAGCGCCTTGACGACCTTGCGGCAGATTTTCGAGACTTCGCGCTCCAGACCGCGCACGCCAGCTTCCCGCGTGTAGTAACGGCAGATGTCGCGCAAGGCTTCGTCAGTCACGTTCAATTCGGTCGTCTTTAGGCCGCTGTTCTTGAGTTGCTTGCGCAACAGGTAGCGATGGGCAATGTTGACTTTTTCGTCTTCGGTATATCCGGACAGACGAATCACTTCCATGCGGTCGAGCAATGCTGGAGGAATATTGAACGTGTTGGCTGTGGCAACAAACATGACATCGGAGAGGTCGTAATCGACTTCGATGTAATGGTCCTGGAAGGTATGGTTTTGTTCTGGATCGAGCACTTCCAGCAAGGCCGAGGATGGATCGCCCCGGAAATCCATACCCAGCTTGTCGACTTCGTCGAGCAGGAAAAGCGGGTTCTTCACGCCGACCTTGGTCATGTTTTGCAAAATTTTGCCGGGCATCGAGCCGATGTAGGTGCGGCGGTGGCCACGAATCTCGGCTTCGTCACGTACGCCGCCAAGCGCCATGCGCACGAATTTGCGATTGGTCGCCTTGGCGATGGATTGCCCGAGCGAGGTTTTCCCGACGCCCGGCGGCCCCACCAGGCAGAGGATCGGCGCTTTCACTTTGTCGACGCGCTGCTGCACAGCCAAGTATTCAAGGATGCGCTCTTTGACCTTTTCCAGCCCATAGTGATCCTGGTCCAGGATTTTTTCTGCCTCGGACAGATTTCTGCTTACCCGCGAACGCTTTTTCCACGGCAAGCCGACCATGGTGTCGACGTAGTTGCGCACCACGGTAGCTTCCGCCGACATCGGCGACATCAGCCGCAGCTTTTTGAATTCGGACTGTGTTTTCGCCAGCGCCTCTTTGGACATGCCGGTGTTCTTGATCTTCTTTTCCATGTCTTCGAGGTCGGTGCCATCTTCGCCTTCCCCGAGTTCTCTCTGGATCGCCTTGACCTGCTCGTTGAGGTAGTACTCTCGCTGGCTTTTTTCCATCTGGCGCTTGACCCGGCCACGGATGCGCTTTTCGACCTGGAGAATGTCGATTTCGTTTTCGATCTGTGCAAGCAGCCGGTCCAGCCGTTCGCCAACGTTGGACATCTGCAAGACTTCCTGCTTCTGTTCGAGCTTGAGCGGCAAGTGGGCGGCAATGGTGTCGGCAAGTCGGCCCGTGTCCTCGATGCCAGCAAGCGAGGAGAGAATTTCCCCCGGAATTTTCTTGTTGAGCTTCACGTACTGGTCGAACTGGGCAATGATCGCGCGCCGCATCGCCTCGACCTCGGTATTGCCCTTGTCCGGCGCGCTGATAGGCGTGGCGCGCGCGACGAACAAGTGGCGCAAATCTTCTACCGCGTCCAGCTTGGCACGCTGCACGCCTTCGACCAGCACTTTGATGGTGCCGTCAGGCAAGCGCAGCATTTGCAGTATGTTGGCGATGCAGCCGACGCTGTA
>JAIRWW010000005.1 GCA_031268685.1 Azoarcus sp. | reverse complement strand
CCCTACTTTCGCGCGCTTGTCCGACGATAACCCTACCTTGGTGACGACCGGCTCGACCCAATTGCCAGTAACCGAATAGTCATACGAAAACATTTTTTCGATAGGATCGCCCAAAGCCTTTTGCGCCAGATAAGCCACAGCGCCCGCCGCCGGGTTGACCACGGCGGCGCCGATGGCAACCGACTCGGTCAAGGTGGGGCGTACAGTTACCCTCAAGTCCTGGGTTTCGGCGGCGATGTCGGCCTGGCCTTTCATCAGCACGCGCGCCGCCGGGCCAACGATTTCGATGTTGTCTGTGCGCATTACGCCATTGGATACCGCAACCTTGCCGGCAATGCTGGAAAACACGAAACCATCGGAAAATACATCGCGGAAATCGAGCGTAGCCCTGCGCGGCAGGGCTTGCAGGCTGAGAATGCCAAGCAGCCGCCCGACGCCAGGTTCCAGGCGCTCGAAACGGCCATCTTCGACACCAAGCTCAAGCAGGCCGGAAAGCGTCGGATAGTCGATATCGGTTGGCGTACCTTTCCATTCCAGCTGCCCGGCGAGCTTTGCTTTTCCACCACGCACGATGCCGGAATATCCAATTGCGCCCGCGAAAGCGCCGACATCGGCGGTCGTGAGGGTGAAGTCGAACTTGCTGTTCCGCTCGACGGGCCGCCAGGAGCCGCTGCCGGTCAATTGCGTCTCGGGGCGGTACATGGCAAAGCTGTCCAGCCGCCAACCGCCATCCTGATTGGATGCCCGCACTTCCAGTTGGCCCAGTTCGTGGCCGGCAATGGCGAATCGCTCCGCCCGCACATCCAGGCCGGGTAAATGCCGAGGCGGCGCATCGTTGTTCCCGCCTTTCCCGCCGTCATCGTCCGTCAAGGCCAGACGGTGCAAACGCGCCTTCAACATACCTTCGCCGTCCCGCCGCCAGTCGATCCTGCCCTGCGCCTCGACGCTGTCCAGATCGGCTCTCCAGCCGTCATCGCCGAACTGAGCACGAAGTTTCAGGTTGTTGAATGCGCGGCCAAAAACGCGCAGACGTTTGGTTTCGAGCGCGACATTCGCCAAAGGCAGCGCCATGCTTCCACCGCCATCGCCGCTACTATCGCCGCCATCGCCGTTCAAAGACCATTGCCAGGCATCTATATCCAGCATGTCCAGAGAAGCCGCGACATCGATGCCAGCCTTGGGCAGTACTGCTGCCTGATTCAGGCCGACTCCGCCGCGCAAGACGCCATCGGCATTTTGCTCGAACTGGGCATCCAGCCAGCCGCTCAGTTTTGCCGTGAGCCGCAGCGGCTTGTCCGCTACCGGGAAAACCGCTTCGATTGTCAGAGGCAAAACATCGGCAGCTTCTTTGGCAAAAGGCGCGGGCAAGCGCGAATGCAATCCCCTGAGGCCGGATTGCACGACAATGCGGTTATCATCTTTACCGAAAACGAGTTCTGCCTGCCAGTCCGTCGTTCCACCGAGCCAGCCCAAAAGCGGCCAGCCCATGGATTTGCGGGCCGCCACAGCCTCGGCCTGCCCCTGCGCGCGCAATTCGAGTACGCCATCTCTCGTCTTTCCTTCAAGCTTGAACGGCGCACCGAGCAGCTGGCCCCGAAGGGCAGGAATATTCAAGGTTTTGTCAGTGAAGTTCAGGCCGCCTGCGGCGGATTCCAGCACCAGCCCACTGTCGCCCAGATGAACGCGATTCTTAGCAAAGCGATAGTCGCCGTTGACTTTGGTAGCGGCGAGATCGCGCACCGGTATGGCCAGATCGAGTTCGAGCTGCCCATCGCCTTCGGCCCGCAATGGCCCGGGGAAGCCGCGTAAACGCGCAGATAAGGGGCTTTCGGCAACGTAGCGCATGAAATCGCCGCTCGGCCCTTTCGCTACGCCTTTTATAGATACGATTCCAAGGCTGAAATCGGCGATCTGGACATGTACGGGTTTCAGTTGTGTATTGAAAATACGGCCTTGCCGAGCATCGATGTTGAGGCCCGCTCCCTCGAAACGCAGTTCGCCTCCGATGTCTTCCGCCGCCGGCCAGCCAGCGGCATAAGCGAGACGGCCATTGTTGACTTCGACAGTCACCAGGAATTTTCCCTGCCCGTTCCGAAATGGAAAATCGCGCAGCGGCCCCTTTAGCTCCACTTTCGCGCCAGACACGTCGGCTTGCAGGATGGAATTTTTTATCCAGCCGTAAACGTTCTGGCCAGCGATGAGAGGAATGTAGCGCCACACAGCCCCGCCTTCGGCCCGCGTCAGTTTGCCGCTAAGGTCGATTTCGCCGGGGCCTCCTCCGTTCACAGGCCAGTAACGGCCGGATACTGCGCCCGCCGCGTCGTCGTTGGCGAAGCTTGCATCGTCCAACATTATTTCCAGCCGTCCGTCCTCACGACGCCATCCGCCCTTGGCTTCCAGGCTGGCGAACGCAATGCGAGAATTCTCGAATACCCTGGGCAGGTCGACGCTGGCATCGCGGCTGGAAAGCATGAAACGCCCTTCCCGTTCGTCGCCCTCGACCCATCCGGATATTCCGTCCATGCCAGGGACGATGCCCTGAGCGGCAAGGCCGATGTTCTCGAAGTTTGCCTTCAGCGACCATGTCTGCGGCGCGGAAGCATCGCCTTCCCAGTTCAGCTCAAGTTCCCGCACATTTCCCCTGGGAACGAATCCGGCCAGATATGTGTTCACGTTCTCGCCGAGCGGCAGGTATCCGGCCAGACCAGCGAGCACGGTCAAATCAAGCGGCGTCGCCGAAAAAGTGCCCCCGATAAGCGCCGCATCTTCGCCATGGCGCAGGTGGACATCGAAATCCATCGGATTGAGCGTCTTGCCGTCTCCCGTGACCAGCCACAGGCTGCGCGCTCCGAATCCGATGCCATCGGGCATGCGATGCAATTGCAGGCGCCCGCCGAGACGGCTGAGCCGCAACGGCGGCAAGCCGGGAGCCAGCGTGGTTTCGACGTCGTTCAGGCTGAGATCCGCGCTGGCGCTGCTCGTGCCGCCGCCATCGCTGTCGAGCCACAGACGCACGCTGCCGCGGCCTTTGCAGGGAAATGGATAATCCACCCACGCAGACCAGCCGCCGAGGTCGGCGCCTTCCAGCCCCACTTGAAGATGTCCGGAAATTTCCGCCAGCGCACCAGCGCCGTAATGGCTCACTTCTCCGGTGACATCGAGCGCCGACGCCAGACCGGCAGGCGGGTGCGCCTTGAGTTCAAAGCGATGCCGGACAAGGCCGCGGTCAAAAACGAACTGGGCATTGTCCAGACGCAGCGGCGGTGCGCCGCGCAATTCGTCGGTCCAGACCAGGGCGGCATCGCGCACCACGATGCGGGACTGCTCGAACAGCCAGGCGAGAGGGTCGCCGCCCTCGGCGCGCGGCTCGATGCGCATGCCAGCCACGGTGAAAACGCCATCTTTGCCGCGCCCCAGTTCGACAGCAGGGCCGACGATTTCCAGGTCGTGAAAATATGGCATCCAACGCAGCAGCGACATCCATGCCACAGTGGCTTCGACCCGCTCCAGCCGCAATACCGAGCGTTCGCCAACATTCATCGTCAGGCCGCCCAGGCGCAGCCTTGGCCGCGGGCCAAGCCAATCCACGTCCAGGCTGTCGATACTCACCGGCACGCCGCTCGCTTTGGAAAGTTCGGCGGCGACCCACTCCCGATGCTCGCCAAGCCAGGGGAAAAGCCAGATACGCGCCACGGCGAAGCCGCCAATGCACAGGATGCAGGCTGCCAAAAACAGATACCCCAGCCCGCGAGCACAGCGCCGCAGCGCGAACCGCTGCCGGGCGGCCCGCTTCAGGACGCCCGCGGGTTCTTCCGCAGGGTAGGACAAACCGGCATTCATATTAGCCATCCACACAAAGCCCGCATTCTCCGAAGCGCGACATAGTAAATGCACACCGTGCGGCCCGGCCCGGCTACACAGCTACAATGAGAAACCGCCACCATCTCCAAGCTCTGGGCAAGCGCCCAACAACGCATCGACAAAAATCGATGCACCAACCACCAAAAGCTATTCATTCTATCAACGCTGGAAGCCTTCCCGATGCTGCCCGACCCCGCCGTACCAGAAATAATCGCTCGCGCCATGCCTCAGTCACGGTTCTTGCAGAGAATGCTTGCCAGCCGTCCATGGCTGGCCGAATGCCTGGCCGAAGGCTTGGCGCGCAAGCTCGACGGCGAGGCCATGCGCGCTTTCATCGCCCGCCATGGCAGCGACGAAACCAGCCTGCGCCCTGCCCTGCGCCACCTGCGCGCCTGGGTGTTGTGCCACTTGATTGTGCGCGACCTCGGCGGGCTGGCCGATCTAGCCGAAGTCACCGAGACAATGACCACGCTCGCCGAAACCGCCATCGCCCACGCCCACGACATATTACGTTCAGCATTGGCGGCGCGCTATGGCATGCCGCGCTCGCCGGACGGGGCGGAACAAGCGCTACTCGTCATCGGCATGGGCAAGCTGGGCGGGCGCGAGCTTAATGTCAGTTCCGACATCGACCTGATTTTCATCTACCCCGAAGAAGGCGACACCGACGGCCCCAAGTCTCTCAGCAATTTCGAGTTCTTCGAGCGTCTGGGCAAGCAGCTCATCGCCGCGCTGGCCGAAGTCACGGAAAACGGACAAGTCTTTCGCGTCGACATGCGCTTGCGGCCCAACGGCGATTCCGGCCCGCTGGCGGCGAGCCTGGATATGCTCGAAAACTATTTCGTTACTCAGGGGCGGGAATGGGAACGCTATGCCTGGATCAAGGCCCGTCCCCTCATCGGCGTGAAGACGGAAGCGCTACAGGCTATCGTCCGCCCCTTCGTATTCCGCAAATATCTCGACTTCGGCGCGATCGGCGCCATGCGCGAACTTCACGCCCAAATCCGGCGCGAAGTGGCTCGCCGCGAGCGCGCCAACAACATCAAGCTCGGCCCCGGCGGCATCCGCGAAATCGAATTCATCGCCCAAGTGTTCCAGCTCATTCGCGGCGGGCGCGATCAAGCCTTGCAGATGCGCCCTACCCTTCAGGTGCTGGAGCGCCTCGCCGAACGCGGTATTCTCAAGGCCGAGGCCGTCGAAGAACTCAGCGCAGCCTATGTATTCCTGCGGCGGCTCGAACATCGGCTGCAATACCTCGACGACGCCCAGACCCACGACCTGCCCACAAACAGCGGCGATCAAGCTCTGATCGCGGAAGCCATGGGCTTTGCCGGCTACCCCGCACTGCTCGGCGCGCTCGATCGCCACCGCGCCGCCGTCAGCCGTCACTTTGAAGCCGTATTCGGCGAACCGGACGATCAGGACGACGACCCGCAAAAAATCGCGGGCGTCTGGCAAAACATCGCCGATGCCAGCGAAACCGCCGCCACACTGGCCAGGCTCGGCTACCACGACCCGGACGCCGCCGCCGCGCGGCTGGCCGCCCTGCGCATGGGCGCGCGCTACCGCCAGCTTCCGGAGAACATCCGCGCCCGGCTCGACGCCCTGATGCCCCGCCTGATCGCCACCGCCGCGACCGTCCGGAACGCCGACGATGCCCTGTCGCGCTGTCTCGACCTGCTCGACAGCATCGCCCGGCGCGGCGCTTATCTCGCCCTGCTGCAACAATATCCGCAAGCCTTGCGTCGAGTCGTCGACCTTGCCGACGCATCGCACTGGGCAGCGCAATATTTGTGCCGCCATCCGATCCTGCTCGATGAACTGCTCGATGGCGGCGAACAGGACGCCCTTCTCGACTGGCCGCGCTTCAGGCTTGATCTGGCCGCCGAACTCGATGCCATCGAACCGGACATGGAACGGCAAATGGATTTGATGCGCGAGCGGCATCACATTCAGGTTTTCCGCCTGCTCATCCAGGACATCGCCGGTCTGCTGACGGTGGAAAAACTCGCCGACCACCTGTCGATGCTGGCCGACATCATGGTCGGCCTCGCCATTGCGCTGTGCTGGCGCAAGATCAAAAACCGCCACCGCGACGCCCCCATGTTCGCCGCGGTCGGCTACGGCAAACTCGGCGGCAAGGAACTGGGCTATGCCTCCGATCTCGACCTGATCTTCCTCTATGACGACGAGGCTTCCGAAGCGGGCGAGTTGTACGCCCGGCTGGCGCAGCGAACCAGTTCATGGCTATCGAGCCGCACTGCCGCGGGCATCCTTTTCGACACGGACTTGAGACTGCGCCCCAACGGCGAATCCGGACTGGTCGCCTGCTCGCTCGCCGCCTTCCGCAAATATCAACTCGAATCGGCCTGGGTCTGGGAACACCAGGCCCTGACCCGCGCCCGTTACACCGCTGGCGATCCGGCGCTGGGCGAAGCCTTCGAGCGCATCCGCGACGAAGTCCTGCGCCTGCCGCGCGAACGGCAAGCGCTGCGCGCCGAAGTCATCGCCATGCGCGACAAAATGCGCGCCACCCATGCGGGCAAGAGCGCGCTGTTCGATCTCAAGCACGATCCGGGCGGCCTCGTCGATGTCGAATTCCTGATCCAGTACCTGATCCTCGGCCACGCTCACGAACACCCCGCCCTGACGAGCAATCTCGGCAATATCGCGCTCCTGGGCATCGCAGCCGACCTCGGACTGATCCCCGCCGGCCTCGCCGCCTCTTGCGCCGACAGCTATCGCAGCCTGCGCCAATTGCAACACCGCCAGCGCCTCAACGACCGGCCTTCGCGCATCCCGCACGATGAAGCCGCCGCGCTGCGCGAGCC
>JAIRWW010000301.1 GCA_031268685.1 Azoarcus sp. | reverse complement strand
CTGCCCGCGTAGCCGGAGGGCGTCTGCGCGTCTTTCGGCCCGGCGACTTCGGGCGCGGCATCTGTCGCGGGGGCGGGCGTCCCGGACGGACAGAAGAACACGCCGGACAGCACGACGGGATCGTGCCGGGGCGCTTCTTCGAGCAAGCTTGCGAAGAGCGCATCGAGCTTTTCGCCCAGCGCGCGAATCTGTTCCAGGCAGGTGAGTTCGTCCGTGGCCGGGGGCGGGCCGCTCACGAGGTCGTCGTAGAGCCGCTCGCGCCAGGCCGCCTCCGCCGTCACAGCAGCTTCCTCTCCCGGACGGGCAGTGCTTCCCGTGGAGAAGCCCCCCTGCCAGTTTTCCGCCACGTTCGTCCGGGCGAAGAGCGCGTCTCCGCCCGGCAGCCGATCCACGCCCTCGACCAGCACGACGACCGGCAGGTTGCGGTTCAGGGTCGCCATCAGTTCGTAGAGATGGGCGCGCAGCACGTAGCCTTCCTCGCGCAGGTTCTGCTCGCCGCGCGCGAGCATGTCTTTGGCGGAGACGAGCAGCACGATGCCGGAGAGCGCGCCTTTCTTGAGGTCGCGCGCCATCAGCGTGAGTAGCTCTTCCCGGTTTTCCGAGCCTTCCGGCTCGCCCAGCGCGGCCGCCTGGCAATGCAGGAGCGTCGTTTTCGAAAAATCGTATCGGGCGATGAGCTGCGAAGCGTCCCAATCGGCCCGGTTTTCGGCAAAGAGCGGCGAGAGCGTGCCCGTCGCGTCGAGCGCGATGTACCAGGTGCGCTCGATGAAATCGCGCGGGTCGATGAGTTTTCCCCGGCGCGAGCGGTCGTGCAGCAGGAGCGCATTCCAGCGGGTCTCCAACGGTGTCGACCGAACCGCCTCGAACGGGATCGCCGTTTCCAGCCCCGCGAGCGCGGTCTGGACGAAGCGGCGTTTGTTGCGCAAGCGCCACAGGAAGCGTCCAGCGAAGAAGAGGAGCAGCACGCCACCCAAGCCCGCCGCGACGAAAATGCCCGTAAATATCGGCCAGCGCATCCACCAGGCCAGCACGGTCAGCCCTGCCAGCAGGATGAGGATGAGGAGGCCCCACAGCAGGAATTTCAGGAGTTTTCCCAGAATCTTCATGTCAGTATCCGATGCGGGGAAGGTCCACCAACAGGCCGGCGCAGTAAAGCCCGAACAGGAAGGTGGCCGCGAGCGGCAACAGCGCGTAGAACAGCCATTCCAGCGCGAGCGGCAGCGGCTTGCCTGGTTGCCGCAGGCGAGCTTGGGAAGATGACCGGATTCCCTCGCTGTCCGTCAGGATTTTCCGTGCCGCCTGCCGTAGCCGTTCGCAAAACTCCGGTGCGTCGAAATAACGCCCGCGAAAACCGAGCAGGAGGCAAAGCGCATAAACGTCCAGTTCGCGGCGGGCGGGGGAGGTTTCCCGCCGCAACGGGGCGGCGGCTTCCAGCCGACTTGCCAGCCGGGCGGGCGCCTCCGCTTTCTCGGCGACGACGGCATCGTCGGCAAGTGGCAGGAGCCGATCCAGCAACTCGTCGAGGTGCGTGAAAAACAGCGTTCCGGCTTCGGAAGTCTGGAAAAAGGCGTGTTGCAGACTCATCGCCGTCCATGCGGCGGCATCCGGCCTCGCGGCGTTCAGCAGGGTTTCGTCCACCCAGGCGTAGGCCGCCAGGCGACAGCACGAAAGATCGGGCGCGTCGTCGAACCCGGTCTCTCCGCCGGCGGCGGATACGGCAATCGGCGCTTTTCGCTCTTCCTCGGCCAACGCGAAGAGCGTTTGCCGGATTTCGGAGAGCGGCAGGGCGGCTTCTCCGGCCAGACTTCTGGCGCGGCTCATGAGTGGGAAAAAGCGCTGTTCCACGAGGCTTTCCTATTTACGAATGATGGTGATCTGCGCCCACAGATCGGGCGGGGCATCCGGCAAAAAGAACCCGATCTCGCCATCCTGCAAGGCTTCTCCCCACAGGGAATCGCTCTGGTCGATCTGGAAATAGGCCGTATCCTTGCGCCGGGGCAGACCCACCGGCGGCGCGGCGGCGCGCGTGCGGATGCCGGGCAGGGCGCGCGCGACGATGCCGGGCAGTTTCTTCGACGGCGCGAGTTTGCCGAACGCGGCAGCCTTGTCGGCGAGGGCTTCGGTCTGCGAGCGCAGGAGCAGCCAGTAACCGTAGGAATTGTTGCGTGCCGATTGCGGCATCAGCGTATACCAGAGACCGTTACGCGCTTCCAGCGTAAGCGAGAAATCGGGACCGACGACGAGCGAATCGACGAGCCGGGTGATGACGCTTGCCGCGGCGGCGAAGCACTCGTAGGGATGTTCGTGATCGTAGGGCGGCACGGCGTGCTCGCCTTGCGGTGTTTCGCCCAGCGGGGTAAGCGTGGGGGAAAAAACGGAGAGTTCCCCGACCAGCCGGGCAAGCAGCAGGAACGCGGGCCAGGGATGCGCGCGCGGCGCGACGAGCAGTTGATCGAGTTCCGGCACGTTGCGCGAGATGACGCCCAGGATGGCGAAGAGCGTCACGCCGTAGAGACTGGTGGTATTGTCCTGCTCCTTGGCGATTTCGCCGCCGATCATCTTGAATTCTTCCAGTTGCCGGGCGCGCGAGAGCAGCACATCGCGCACGTCGCGCAGCAGGCTGGCGAGCGCGGGCGCGGCGTGGATGTCGAGGAGCGGCGGCAGGAAGCCATGTTCGAGCCGTACCCGTTCGCCGTCGCGGATCAGGCGGGCGACGGGGACGCGCACGACGGCCTCCCGCATTTCGTCGCCGAAGCAAAGATGCAGGCGGTAACGCAGCGTGCGCACGTCGACCGACGGCCCGCTGCCGTGCAGGTCGGCGGCGAGATCGGGCGCCAGGGGCGTGGTGAAGC
>JAIRWW010000279.1 GCA_031268685.1 Azoarcus sp. | reverse complement strand
CGGCTTTTGCCCGATTGTGGCGGGGCTGCGTTCGATGCGCAGCCTATAGGCCGTTGCTACTCTTTTTGCATTCGTCCAGCCGGTTCCAGTAACCATCGCAATATTTGCGCTGTACCTTTTTGTAGCAAAAGAAGGAATCGCATTCGGCAAGCTCATTGCGTATGGCGCCGAGCCAGTGCGGAGGGAGGGGCGGAAGCCTGGCTTGTCTGCTGGATGTTTCCCTTGGCGGCCGTCCCGTACTAGGCGGCAACTCTGTCCCCGGTGTCCCTTTAGGCGGCAATCTCGTATCTGACGTTCCATCAGACGACATCCCATCAGATGGCGTCCCATTAGATGGTGTCCCGTCAGATGGTGTCCCGTCAGATGGCGTCCCATCAGATGGTGTCCCACCAGACGACGTCCCCTCATTCGTTAGCTGCTTTTTGTCCTCCATGGGTACAGGGGCATCGCTCATTCCCAATCCCCACCACGCTATGCCCACGATCAGCGCGAAAGCGCCGACGATAGCCAGCCAGATGGGGGCGGCGCTTTTCCGGTAATGCTCGGAAACCAGGGGGCTGTCAGGCGTTTCGGGAACGTCAAGCTCAGGCGTTTCGCCTGTTGGCTGTAGCGGCGCGCCGCAGCGAGGGCAGGATTTGTTGGGCCATGCCCCCAGGCTGGCTCCGCAGGAAGTGCAAAACATGCTCGATCCGTGATGAAGTTGAATGCTGGCAAATACAAATTATGCGCATATGTATCGAAAAAAACACGTTTTTTGCTGGCTGCCTCTTAACTGGGCATGAAGGACGGACTGGGTCAGGTTGTTTTGTGTAACTGCAATATATCCCATCCATGTGCCAGCGCATATTCGCCCAGAATTTTGTCCGGATCGACCGCGACCGGTTTCGCTACCCGCTGCAACAGTGGCAGATCGTTATGTGAATCGCTGTAAAACCAGCTCTGCTCAAAGCTTTTGAAGTTGAGGCCGAGCGACTCCAGCCAGGCTTCGACGCGGGCGATCTTACCCGCCTGGAAAGCGGGAAGACCACGCGGCTTGCCGGTGAAAGCGCCGTTTTCCTGCGCGGGCACGGTCGCTATGAGGTGAGCGATGCCGAATTCGCGCGCGATCGGCCAGGCGACGAAGCTGTTCGTGGCCGTCACTACGGCGGCGAGCGCGCCGCGCTGCAAATGCCCGTCGACGAGCGCGCGGGCGGCGGGGCGGATCATCGGGCGGATATGCCTTTCCATGTAGGCGCGATGCCAGGCGTCCAGGCGTTCGCGCGGGTAGCGCGCCAGCGGCGCGAGTTGAAAATCGAGGAATTCGTGAATGTTTAGCGTGCCAGCCTTGTACTGCTCGTAGAACACGAGATTGCGCATTTTTTGCGCGGCTTCGTCGAGCACAGCTTCTTCGATTAGGAATTGCGTCCACGCAACATCGGAATCGCCGGCAAGCAGGGTATTGTCTAGGTCGAAAAGTACGAGATCCATGGAAGTGGGGCAGGGCTGGCCTGTGGTTTGGTTTGGGTTAGATTTGCAAGCCTTCCCGCATGAGCTGGCGCAGCAGGGGAAGATTGATGGGGCGTTTATGTTCGAGCGAAGCGGCATCGAGCGCATCGAAAGCCGCCACCATGCCCGGCAGGTCCCGGCGTCCCTGGGCGAGGAGAAACCCGACCACTTCGTCCCCAAGCCGCAGCCCGCGTCTGGCGGCGAGCGTGTGCAGTATGGCAGCGCGCGACGCATCATCGAGCGGGCGCAACTCGAAAATCAAGCACTGGCCGATGCGGGTGCGCAAATCTTCGCGTAAAACCAGTTCCAGCGGCGGCGCGGCGCCGGCGAGGAGCAGGGTTTGCCCTTTGGCGCGCGCGCGGTTGAAAGCATTGAACAGCGCGATCTGTGCATCGGGCGGGAGCGCATCGGCGTCGTCGACCGCTAGCAGGCTTCCATCGTCTTCCGGCAAACAATCGGCAGCGGCTGCGGCAAAAAAATGGGCGGGGCGGCACCGGGCGCGGGCGCGGGCAACAGTAGCTTGAAGCAGATGGCTGCGGCCATTGCCGCTTGCACCCCACAAATAAAGGTGCGCGCCCGGCAGCCGCGCGGGCGCATCGGCCAGCAGCGCGAGGCTGGCGAGTAGCTCGGCATTGCCGCCCGGGATGAAATTGTCCAGCGTCGGTGGACGATCCAGATGCAGGTCGAGGGTGAGTTGCTTCACGCGGCTTCCCCGCCGCCAGCGGGCGCAGCCGCGTCGGCTTCCGGCGGATTCGCGTTTTCGCTTCCGCTCGCGTTTTCCCCGCCGCCGAGATAAACCGTGCTGGCAAACCAGGCCGAAGCAAGCTTGCGCACACCGACCAGCAGCGTCGCGCTTACGGGCAAGGCGACGAGTACGCCGACGAAGCCGAACAATTGCCCGAATGCCATCAAGGCGAAAATGACCGCCAGCGGATGCAGGCCGATGCGCTCGCCCACGAGATAAGGCGTGAGCGCGAAACTTTCGAGCAATTGCCCGATGCCGTAGACCACGGCGACGCCGATCAGCGGGTCCCATCCGCCGCCTTGGAGCAGGGCGGTCAATACGGCGAGCATCAGCCCGCCGAGAAATCCGGCATAGGGTATGAAGATCAACAAGCCGGTCAGCACACCGACCGGCAAGGCGAAATCTATCCCCGCCAGCCACAGGCCGAAGCTGTAATACCCCGCCAACAGCAGCATTACCGACAATTGCCCCCGGCAAAACTGCGCCAGCACGCCGTCAATTTCCTCTGCGATCTTTAGCGTGCGAGGCAGCCACGGACGTGGCAGTGTGCGCTTCATTGCCGCGACGAAGCGCGGCCATTCCTGGAGCAAATAAAACATCACGACCGGAACCAGCAGCAAATTGGCGAGCGCCCCGGCGATAGCCAAGCCGCTCCGCCCGATGCGGCCAAGCAAGACAGGGAGCAAATCCTGTGCGTTGTCGCGGAATTGCCCGAGCCATTCGCGGAACTGTCCGGCATCGAATCTGAAATCCACGCCGAACCATTCGGCCAGCAGGGGGGGCACGCGTTCATTGAACAAATCGGCCAGACCCGGCAGGCGTTGCACCAGCGTCGCAGCCTCGCGGTAAAGCACCGGCAAAAGCACCAGCACGAGCGCGACGAGCGCGAGGCCCAGCGCGCCGATGACCAGCAATACCGCAGCCGGACGCGGAAGGCGGCGGCGCACAAGCGCATCTACGATGGGATCGCACAAATAAGCGAACACAATGGCAACCGCGAACGGCGTAAGGATTGGCGCAAGCAGCCAGAGCAGGCCGGCCAGTGCGAGCGCGACGCCGGCCCAGATGGCGGTTTGCATGCGTGGGGAGTGGAGAGAAAGCATTTTCAAGTAGAATCGCCAAGTTATGCGAAGGCGGCCCGGGGAAAAAAGCCTTGGCCGGGCGTCGCGGCGGCTTCTCCGCGCCGTCAGGCGGGGGATGCGCGCGGCGCCAATGCGGCGGTTTTGTGCCTTGCCGGATCGCTTTCGCTGAAAACTCATGAATGTAGCCATTTGGCGGCGCTGCCTCAAGCGCCGTCATCTGTTTTTTCAAAGGAACGGCCTTGAGCGCCCAACACTCTTCCCAGTCTCCGCTTTCCTACCGCGATGCCGGTGTCGACATCGAAGCAGGCGATGCGCTGGTCGAACGCATCAAACCCCTCGCCAGAAAAACCATACGCCCAGAGGTACTTGGCGGCATCGGCGGCTTCGGCGCGCTGTTCAACCTCTCCGGCAAATACCGCGATCCTGTGCTTGTTTCTGGCACCGACGGCGTCGGCACCAAGCTAAGGCTGGCCTTCGCGCTCGGCAGGCACGACACCGTGGGGCAAGACCTGGTTGCGATGAGCGTCAACGACATTCTCGTGCAGGGCGCCGAGCCATTGTTCTTTCTGGACTACTTCGCCTGCGGCAAACTCGACGTCGACACGGCGGCCACGGTCGTGCAGGGCATCGCCCGCGGCTGCGAACTCGCCGGTTGCGCCCTCATTGGCGGAGAAACCGCCGAAATGCCGGACATGTATCCGGACGGCGAATACGACCTTGCCGGTTTTGCTGTCGGCGCGGTTGAGAAAACCAGCATCATCGACGGCTCCAGGATAGCGCCGGGCGACGTAGTGCTGGGGCTGGCGTCGAGCGGCGCGCATTCCAACGGCTATTCGCTCATTCGCAAGATCATCGGCCTCGCGGAACCCGAGCTTGCCGCCGATTTCCACGGTCGTCCGTTGAGCGACGTCCTGATGGAGCCGACCAGGATCTACGTCAAACCGCTGCTCGCGGTCTTTCGTGAGTTGCCCGGCGCGATCAAGGGACTTGCCCACATCACTGGCGGCGGTCTTACCGAAAACCTGCCGCGCATCCTTGGCGGCGATCTCACTGCCCGGATCGACGCCGCAAGCTGGCCTCTGCCTCCGCTTTTCCAATGGCTGAGGCAGGCTGGACAGATCGAGCAGGGGGAAATGTATCGCGTCTTCAACTGCGGCATCGGCATGGCGGTGGTCGTGGCGGCGGAAGACGCCGGAGCGGTGGCCGGGCATCTGGCAGCCGCGGGCGAAGCCGTTTACCGCATCGGCCGTATCGACCAGCGAAACGCGGACGAAGCGCAAACAATAATCGAATGACCGGACGGCCCCATCGAATGCCGGAGCCAAGCGAACAGGTTTAATCGGGTTCAGACAGATTTGCGTAGGTTTGGCGGAACGGCTTCTTCCCATGGTGTTCCCTTGCGTGCGTTTCGCATCATTGGTTATTTGCTGCGCGGCGGCAGGCTGTGAGGCAGTCCGCGAGAATAATGGGCGGTCGCCCCACTGTTCGTGTTCCCAGTTGACAAGACTGTGCTGATCAGGTAGCCTGCCCGTACCGAGTTCGTCGATAGCGGCTCTTGCAACGGCATAAGGGGTTGCCAGTTCGCTATCATGGCCTCGGTTTTTCTTGGCACTCTGCAAGAGTGCCTGATACGCGGCCCGGCTCAATGCGTTTGGTGCTGCTCCCGTGTCAACATACAGCGGTATCCATTCCCCGCTTTCGATTCTCCGTGTGACGCGATCCTTTCCGTTACCTCATGTTCTTGCTTTGCATGAACCGTAACGACAAGGTGTACTTTTTCTGTCCTCCCGCCTTTTCTTTCCTGTGATGCCGCCTCAGGCGAGATGGCAACAATGGCGGTATCTCCCTTCATTTTCTCGCGTCGAATGATGTGCGCGCTATTGTTCTTGGCGTCCCAAAACATTGCGGCTGGCCGACCAAGATCATTCACGATGCGGGCAATCTGGTTCGCCACATCTGCGTTTGTTGCACCACCGGCCAAAAATTCTGGCTTGTTCGCAATCTTATACAGTTCTTTCGGATTAATGACTACGCGCCGATCTTGCCATCCTAATTCTTGGATGCGGCGGGTTTTGTCTTCCCTGTCTTCTTTGGGGATTCGGGCGATGGCGCGCCGGTAAAATTCGTCTAGTTTCTTGTCATCCGGTGCGCTGATGCTCTCGACGAT
>JAIRWW010000268.1 GCA_031268685.1 Azoarcus sp. | reverse complement strand
TGAATGGCGGAATGAATCCCGGAGCCGGGCGGGCGAAGGATGCTATCATGCGCCGCCCTGTTCCGTTCTGCTTCTGCCCGATCTTGCGTCTTTCCAAGCTTAAACTCGCCGGTTTCAAGACCTTTGTCGACCCGATAACGGTGCGCACGTCGGGGAACCTCGTCGGCATCGTCGGGCCGAACGGATGCGGTAAATCCAACGTCATTGACGCGGTACGCTGGGTGCTGGGGGAAACCCGCGCCTCGGCCTTGCGCGGCGAGTCGATGCAGGACGTCATCTTCAACGGTTCCACGACCCGCAAGCCGGTGTCGCGCGCCAGCGTCGAACTGGTGTTCGATAACAATGCCGGGCGCGCCGCCGGGCAATGGGCGCCTTACGCCGAAATTGCCGTGCGCCGCATGCTCGAACGCACGGGGGAGTCGACTTATTACATCAATGGCGTCCATGTGCGCCGCCGCGACGTAATCGACCTTTTCCTTGGCACCGGACTGGGGCCGCGCGCTTACGCGATCATCGAACAGGGGATGATTTCGCGCATCATCGAGGCCCGGCCAGAGGAAATCCGGGGCTTTCTTGAAGAAGCGGCAGGCGTCACCCGCTACCGCGAACGGCGGCGCGAGACCGAGGGACGGCTGTCGGACGCGCGCGACAATCTCGCCCGCCTGGACGATATCCGCATGGAACTGGGCGAGCGCATAGAACATCTCGAAGTGCAGGCCGCGACCGCCGAACGTTATCAGACGCTCAATACCGCCCTCGTCGAGCGCCAGCAACTGCTATGGCTCATCAAGCGCAACGAGGCGCGCGCCGGGCATGCCCGCGCCATGGAAGAACTCGGGGCCGCCACAAGCCGCATCGACACCGACAATGCCCGCCTGCAAGCGCTGGAGCAAGCGCTCGAAGCGGCGCGCGCCGGGCATTTGACCGCTTCCGAAGCCGTGCATATCGCGCAGAGCGATCTTTTTGCGGCAGGGGCGGAGGTCTCCAGGCTGGAGGCCGAATTGCAGCATCTGGGCGATACGCGGCAGCGGATCGATGCCCGTCTCGGCCAACTCGATGCCGATCTCGATCATTGGCGCGCCCGCCGCGAGACGCTCGGCACGGAGCGCGCCCGTTGGGAGGCGCTGGCCGAAAACGCCGCCTTGCGCGTCGAACAGGCCGAAGCGCGCCATCAGGAAATCTCCGAGCGCTCGCCGGAATGCGAATCCGGCCATCAGGCCGCAGAGGCTACGGCGGCGGCGGTGCGGCGCGAACTGGCGGCGACCGAGCAACAGCTGCGGGTGGAAGATGCCCATCGCGCCCATGCCGGGCGCGCACTCGATGCTTTGATACAGCGCCGCGCAAAACTCGACGGGGAGCATGGCGGAATCGAAGGGCCGGATGCGGCGCTGCTGGCCGAGCGGCAGGCGCGGCTCGATGCCTTGCGCGAGCGTTGCGAAGAACTGCAACAAGAACTCGCCACGGAGCAAGCGCGGCAGCCCGTGTTGCGGACTGCGCTCAAAGAAGCGCTCAATGCCGAGCAGGCGGCGCAGCGCGGCCTGACCGAACTGCGCGCCCGGCACAACGCCTTGGTGCAGATTCAGTCCAAGGCCGCCGCTCAGGGCGAACCCGATGGCTGGCTTGCCAAACGCGGCCACAATGGTTTGCCGCCGCTGTGGCGGTCGCTGAAAGTCGAAGCAGGATGGGAAACAGCGCTGGAAACCGTGCTGCGCGAACGCTTGGCGGCGCTGATGACGGAGGAGGACGGCGCGCTTGCCGCCGATCTTCTCGCCGAGCCGCCCGCGGCGGTTCTGGCGCTCGGTTTTACCCGCGGTTTGGCATCGTCCGCGCCTGAAGCCTTGCCTGCGCCTGCCGGGACGACGCCTTTGAGCATGCATGTCCGCACTGGCGACGATGCACAGCAGGCTTTGCTCGCCGATTGGCTGCATGGATGGTTCGCGGTCGAACGGCTCGACGGCTGGCTTGCGCGCCGGGCTGAACTTGCCCCCGGTGTGTGTCTGGTCAGCCGGGGCGGGCAGGTGTTGAGCCGCAACATGTTGGCGCATGTGGTTCCCGACAGCCGCACGCACGGCGTCATCGAGCGCCAGCGCGAGATAGACGCGCTGGCCGCGCGCCTGCGGGCGCTGGAAGACGAGGCGCTTGCTGTGCATGATGCATTGCACGATGCCGAATCCGCCGCCGCCGGGGCGCAGGCCCGCATCGACGATTTGCGCCGCGATGCGCAGGCGGCGCAAAGCGAGCGCCATGCCGGGGAAGTCGAAGTGCTCAAGCTTGCCCAGGCGGCGAGCCGCGCCGAGGAGCAGCGGTTGCGCATCTCGAACGATCTGGCCGAACTGGCGCGTCAGGAAGAAGGCGAGCGCGAAAGTCATGCGCGGGCCGAACGCGAATATGCCCGCGCCGCCGAACTGGCCGAGCTGCAACGCGCGCAGCTCGATGCCGCCCTGGACGTGCTGCGTGAGCGCGATGAGGCGCTGCGCGCCTTGCACACCATGGAACAATCGCTGGCGCGCGAGCTTCAGGAAGCGCAATTTTCGGCCCGCGAATGTGCGGGCAAACTTGAAGACAACGCCCGCAATGTGCAACTGGCGGACGAGCAACTCGCCCGGATTGCCAGCGAACGCGCCGCCCGCGAGGCGGAACGCGAGGCGACCGACGACAGCCGCTGCCGCGAGTCGCTGCAAACGGCGCTCGAAACGCACGGCGCCAGAGAAACGGCGCTGGCCGGACGGCGCGATGAACTGGAGCAGGCCGCGGCGCTTTTGCGCGAAACCGAGGAATTGCGCCAGCGCACCGAACACGATGCGGCGCCTTTGCGCACGCGGGTGGCCGATTTGCGGCTGGAAGCACAAGCGGCGGAATTGGCGATTGCGCAATTCGACGAAAGACTGGCGGAAGCCGGGGCTGACGAGGCGGCGCTTGCGCCGATGTTGGAAAACGCACCGGGCGAGAATGCGCTTCAGCGTGAAGTGGCGCGGCTCGGGCGCGACATCGCCGCGCTGGGCGCGGTCAACCTGGCCGCGGTCGAGGAACTGCGCATCGCCGCCGAGCGCAAGGGATATCTGGATGCGCAGAACGACGATTTGCAGCAGGCCATCGAAACGCTGGAAGACGCCATTCGCCGTATCGACCGCGAGACGCGCGAACAGTTGCAAGCGACATACAATACGGTCAATGAACATTTCGGCAGCTTGTTCCCGCGGCTTTTTGGGGGAGGCCGGGCGGCCCTGGTGCTGACCGGGGAGGAAATCCTCGATGCTGGCGTTCAGATAGTGGCTCAGCCGCCGGGCAAAAAAAATGCATCTATCCAGCTCTTGTCCGGGGGTGAAAAGGCACTTACCGCGATTGCGCTGGTCTTTGCAATGTTCCAACTCAATCCAGCGCCGTTTTGCATGCTCGACGAAGTCGATGCGCCGCTGGACGATGCCAACACCGGGCGCTACGCCGAGATGGTGAAACACATGTCGACGCAGACGCAGTTCATTTTCATCAGCCATAATAGGATCACTATGGAAGTCGCACAGCAGCTGGTGGGTGTGACGATGCAGGAACAAGGGGTGTCAAGGGTCGTTGAAGTGGACATGGAAGCGGCGCTGCGTCTGGCCGAGCCGGCAGCGGCATAACACGAATCAGTAATGGAAACGGTGCGCTAGGGTATGGATACGTTGCAAATAGCATTGATCGTGGCCGGTATCGCTGTGGTCGCGGCCATCGTCATCTACAACAAGTGGCAGGAAGGGCGGCACCGCCGCCATGCCGAACTTGTTTTTCCCGGCACGCTCCGCGACACTTTGCTCGAACGGGACACCGAGAGCGGGTTCTCCGCCGGTCAGGACGAGCAGGCGGCGGAAACGGATGGCGGCGGCGAGGCCCGCAGTAACGGGCCGCCCATGGCGGAAGATAAAAAAAGCGCTCTGTCCCGCCAATCGCAGAAGTCGCGTTCGCAGCCGCCCTTGCCTGACAGGCTCGACTCCCGCCTCGACTGCTGCATCCGCATCGAAGCCGTGGAGCCGATCGACGTACCGCGCCTTTGGGCGACGCAGACCGAAATCTTCGACGACGTTACGCGAACCCTGCGCTGGTATGCATTCGACGACCGCGCAAACCACTGGCGGCGCATCAACGCCAACACCACTGGCGCGCACCACTGGTTTCTCGCCGCGCTACAGGTGGTCGACCGCGATGGGGTCGTCAGCGAGAACGATTTCCTGCGCTACGCGCGCGGCATGCAAAAGCTGGCCGATCATTTCCACGCCGTGCCGGCGGGGATTCCATCGCGCATCGAAGTGCTTGGCAATGCGCGGGCGCTCGACAGGTTCTGCGCCGAAGTCGATGTGCAGATCGCCGTCAATGTCGTCTCCGAAAAGGCGATGGGCGGCGCGCGGATTTTTTCTCTCGCCGAGGCCGAAGGCTTGCGGTTGGAAGGCGACGGCGCCTTCCATGCCCGCGCCAGCGACAGCCGCACCCTGTACGTCCTGAGCAATGGCGAAAACCCGCCGTTCGAGCGTGCGACGCTGGCTGCCATACAAACAAAACATCTGAGCCTGATTCTCGATCTGCCGCGTGTCATTGATGCGGCCTCGGAATTCGAGGACATGATGCGCTTTGCTTCCCATATCGCCAAAACGCTTGGCGCGTCCGTGGTCGATGACAACTGGCAGCCTTTCGGCGCGGAATCCCTGGAAGCGATCCGGAACCGCGTCCGCCGCTATCAAATGCGCATGAACGAAGAAGGTATTCCCCCTGGCGGTTCGCTCGCCCGCCGCCTGTTTGGCACATGAGCATCGAAGATGCGGCGCGCCGCGCGGAATGGCTCCGCCGCGAGATCGAGACCCATAACCGCGCTTACTACGAACTCGACGCGCCGACGATCACAGACGCCGCCTATGACGCCTTGTTCCGCGAATTGCAGGCGCTGGAAGCCGGATACCCGGCTTTGGCCGCGCCTGATTCGCCAACGCTGCGGGTCGGCGGCAGACCGCTTGCGCAGTTCGAGGCGGTTGCGCACGCCGTGCCCATGCTCTCCATCCAGACCGAAACGGATACCGGTTCGCGCGGCGCAAAGAGTTTCGACGCCAGACTGCGGCGCGAACTGGAACTATCCGAAACCGCCCCGCCCATCGAATATGCGGCGGAACTGAAGTTCGACGGCCTCGCGGTCAGCCTGCGTTACGAGCACGGCATCTTCGTGCGGGGCGCCACGCGCGGCGATGGCCTCACCGGCGAGAACGTGACGCAGAATCTAAGAACCGTCCGTGACATACCGCTGCGCCTGCAAGGCCTCGCGCCGCCGGTGCTGGAAGTGCGTGGCGAAGCCTACATGCGCCGCGACGATCTCGCGCGCTACAACGAAAAAGCGCGCGCGCGCGGCGACAAGCCGCTGGTAAACCCCCGCAATGGCGCGGCGGGCAGCATCCGACAACTCGACCCGGCCATTGCCGGAAGCCGTCCGCTCAAATTCTTCGCTTACGGCATCGGCGCGCTCGAAGGCTGGACCCCGCCGGCCACGCATGAAGAATTGCTGGATGCGCTGGAAGCCTTCGGCTTTCCGGTCTGCGAATATCGCATCGTCGCGCAGGGCTGGCAGCAACTGGCGGACTTTCACGACCGCATGGGAGAGCGGCGCGCGCAAATACCGTTCGACTTCGACGGCGTGGTCTACAAAGTCAACAGCCTCACCCTGCAAAACCGCCTCGGCTTCCGCTCGCGCGAACCGCGCTGGGCTGTGGCGCATAAATACCCCGCCGAAGAAGCGCGCACCATCGTAACCGCCATCGAAGTGCAGGTCGGGCGCACCGGCGCATTGACGCCGGTGGCGAAACTGAAACCGGTTTTCGTCGGCGGCGTCACAGTCACCAACGCCACCCTGCACAACGAGGACGAAGCGCGCCGCAAGGACGTGCGGGTAGGCGACACCGTCATCGTGCGTCGCGCAGGAGACGTCATTCCGGAAATCGTCGGCGTAGTGCTGGAAAAACGCCCCATGGCGCAGATGCTCTTTTGCGGGCGGGAAACGTTTTTGTCCCTCAAAAAAAGCGCGTCCGGCTGCGGTATACGAAAAGAGCCAATACCCTACCGGAAGACAGCCCCGCGCTATCCCGCTTTCAAACTGCCCGCAAGCTGCCCCGAATGCGATTCAGGTCTCGTGCGGGAGGAGGGCGGCGCAATCGTCCGCTGCGCTGGCGGCCTTGTATGTCCGGCGCAGTTGAAAGGCGCGCTCCTGCATTTCGCCAGCCGGCGTGCGATGGACATCGAAGGGCTGGGCGACAAACTTGTCGATCAACTGATAGTGGGCGGCTATCTCAAGACGCCCGCCGAACTCTACGCGCTCACCGTAGCCATGCTCGCCTCGCTGCCGCGCATGGGAGAAAAATCCGCCGAAAACCTGGTCGCCGCAATCGAAAAAAGCAAAGAAACGAGCCTTGCCCGTTTCATTTTCGCGCTCGGCATCCGCAACGTCGGCGAATCCACGGCGAAAGACCTCGCCCGTTATTTCGGCAAACTTGCCGCGCTGAGGGAAGCCGATGCCGCGACCCTGGAAAAAGTCCCCGATGTCGGGCCGATAGTCGCCGAATCCATTCTCGATTTCTTTGCCGAAGCGCACAACCGCGAAGCCGTGGAACGCCTGATTGCCGCTGGCCTGCACTGGAAAGAAAGCGAAGGGCAAGTCGATGAGCCGCCGGGACCACTCAGCGGCAAGGTTTTCGTACTGACCGGGACATTCCCCAAGCTGAAACGCGACGACGCCAAGACGCTGATAGAAAACGCGGGCGGCAAAGTAAGCAGCGCCGTTTCCAGAAAAACAGATTACCTTGTCGCGGGAGAAGAAGCCGGTAGCAAGCTCGACAAAGCGAAAGAACTGGGTATCGGCATCATCGATGAAGCCGGATTATTGCAACTGTTACAAGGAGATTGATTTATGAGCAAGTCAAGCAAAATAACGAAAGCCGTTTTTCCCGTTGCCGGCCTGGGCACCCGTTTTTTACCCGCCACAAAGGCCAGCCCCAAGGAAATGCTGCCCATCGTCGACAAACCCCTGATCCAATATGCAGTAGAAGAAGCCGTGGCCGCGGGCATTACCGACATGATCTTCATCACAGGCCGGACAAAACGTTCGATAGAAGACCA
>JAIRWW010000152.1 GCA_031268685.1 Azoarcus sp. | reverse complement strand
TGCCGTGCGCGAGAAGCTGGGTTTCCAGCTTGTTGGCCGCGCCGAAGAAAAGGCTGCCGTACAGTTTCCAGGCGAGGATGCGCGGGACGCCGCCGTTGGCGTCTGCGCCGCTTTCTTCTTCCGGAAGCGCGACCGGCTCGATGCGGGTCAGGGCGGCTATGCGGTAGATGAAGAAAAGGCTTGCCAGCACCATGCCGAGTTCGATTGCCAGGGTCAGGCCGAAGACGATTGTGACCAGGAAGGTGCCGAGCAGGATGCCGCGGTAATTGTTCGAGTAACGCGCCAGTTCGCGCGGCGAGAGCGCGTGCCAGTTGCCCATATTGAGGGCGACGACGACGACGATGGCCGATAGCGTCGCCAGCGGGATGTTGCTTGCCAGCGGAGCCAGGACGAGCACGATGGCGAGCAGCACGATGGAATGGATGATGCCGGCTACTGGCGTCGTGCCGCCGCTTTTGATGTTGGTGGCGGTGCGGGCGATGGCCCCGGTGGCGGCAAAGCCGCCGAAGAGCGGCGCGACGACGTTGGCGATGCCCTGCGCCATCAGTTCCTGGTTGGGGTCGTGGCGGTCGTCGATCTGGCTGTCCGCGACGCGGGCCGAGAGCAGCGACTCGATAGCGCCCAGGATGGCGATGGCGAGCGCGGGGGTGATGAGTTCGCGCAGCGTCTCCAGCGTCAGGGCGGGCAGGCCGAAGTCGGGCAGTTTCTGCGGAATGCCGCCTTCAAAACGCGAGCCGATGGTGTCGGTAGGCAGGCCGAACAAGGCGTTGACCGTGGTGAAAATAATCAACACCGCAAGCGGCCCCGGTAGCCGCCGCATCCAGCGCACCCGCATGGCCTGGCGGTTCCAGGTGATCAGGACGGCCAGCGAGGCGATGGAGACGGCCAGCGTCGGCCAGTGCAGATCGGGCAGCGCGGCGTAGATCGCCTTGATTTTGGCAAAGAATTCGCCGGGCAGGCTTTCGGTCGGCAGGCCGAGGAAGTCTTTGATCTGCGACAGGAAGATGACGACGGCGATGCCGCTGGTGAAGCCGGTGACGACGGCGCGCGGAATGAAGCGGATCATGTTGCCGAGCTTGAACGCGCCGAGCGCGAATAACATGACGCCGGACATCATCGTGGCGATCAGCAGATCGGCTACGCCCAGATTGGCGACGATGCCGTAGATGATGGGGATGAATGCGCCGGTCGGCCCGCCGATCTGCACTTTCGATCCGCCCAGCAGCGAGACCAGAAGTCCGGCGACGATGGCCGTCCAGATGCCGGCCTCGGGCGTCATGTTGCTGGCGATGGCGAAGGCCATGGCCAGCGGCAGGGCGAGCACGCCTACGGTGATGCCCGCCGAAAGGTCCTGGACGAAAGCGCCGCGGCTGTAGCCGGGCAGGGTGTCGAGTAATTTGGGGTGGAAATGGAACTTCATTGAACTACCGCCTTGCCGCGCGATGCGCGGGCCGGTTATTTTATTTTCATGCCGGGCATTGCGCCGCTGTCCGGGGAAAGAAGATGGATGCCGCCGTTCTTGCCGTCCGGATCGGAGGCGGCAAGCACCATGCCTTCGGAAAGACCAAATTTCATCTTGCGCGGGGCGAGGTTCGCCACCATCACAGTGAGCCGCCCGGCAAGAGTTTCCGGATTGTAGGCCGACTTGATGCCGGCGAAGACTTGACGCGGTTTTTCTTCGCCGATGTCGAGCAGGAGGCGCAGGAGCTTTCCAGCGCCTTCGACATGGCGGGCTTCGACGATGCGGGCGACGCGCAGGTCGACTTTTGCGAAATCGTCGATGCTTATCGTGGGCGCGGCGGCGGCAGCAGCAGTGGCGGCGTCGTCGGCTATGTCTGCTGTGGCAGGCGCGGCGGCGCTGGCAGGCGCAAGCGAACCGCGATTGGCTTCGAGCAGAGCGTCGATCTGGGCGCGTTCAATGCGGGCCGCCAGATGGCGATAAGGCTCGATGCGATGCCCGGCGGGCAGGGCTTGCCATGGCCCATGCCAGTCGAGCGGCGCGATGGCGAGGAAGGCTTCCACCTGAGCCGCCAGTGCTGGCAGCACGGGCTTGAGGTAGCGGGCGAGGTCGCGGAACAGGGTGAGCGCCGTGCTGCACACGCGGAGCAATTCGGCGTCCTTGCCCGGCTGCCTGGCAAGCTCCCACGGCTTGTGGTCGTTGATGTACTGATTTGCGAGGTCGGCGAGCCGCATGATTTCGCGCAGCGCCCGGCTGTATTCGCGCGCCTCGAAGGCGGCGGCGATCTCGTCCGCCGCCCAGGCGGCGGTAAAGGCTTCCGTCGCGGCAGGGTCGATTTCGCCCAGCCTGCCGTCGAAACGCTTGCCGATGAAACCGGCGCAGCGGCTGGCGATGTTGACGAATTTACCG
This sequence comes from Azoarcus sp., assembly GCA_031268685.1. Classification (GTDB taxonomy): domain Bacteria; phylum Pseudomonadota; class Gammaproteobacteria; order Burkholderiales; family Rhodocyclaceae; genus WRNU01. Next base: position 1,802 of record JAIRWW010000152.1, on the reverse strand, counting down.
ACGAGGTCGGCATTGACGCGGGCGATCAGGTCGTCGAGATTGAGATCGACATCTTCCATGGAGCCGTTGGATTTGCCCGCGAAGTAGTAGCGCAGGGTTTCCGGGTCGAGTTTCTGGTCGAGCCAGGAGCGCGCGGTGATGAAAGTGCCGCGGCTTTTGCTCATTTTCATGCCGTTGACGGTGAGAAAGCCGTTGACGCAAAGCTGGCTTGGCGTGCGGTAGCCAGCGAATTCCAGCATGGCGGGCCAGAACAGGGCGTGGAAGTACAGGATGTCCTTGCCGATGAAGTGCAGCATCTCGGTACCGGCGGCAGCGGCTTTTCCGGCATCGATGTAGTCCTCGACCTGGATGTTCCCGCGCGTGTCCGCCAGATGCCTGAAGCTGGCCAGATAGCCGACGGGCGCATCCAGCCAGACATAGAAATATTTGCCGGGCGCGCCGGGAATCTCGAAACCGAAATAAGGCGCATCGCGTGAAATGTCCCAGTCGGAGAGCTTGTTTTCACCTTCCTCGCCCAGCCATTCCCGCATCTTGTTGGCAGCCTCGGGCGGCAGCCGCCGCACGCCGGGGCGGGCCTCGCCGCCTGTCCATTCGCGCAGGAAGGCCGCCGCGCGCTTGTCGGAGAGGCGGAAGAAGTAATGTTCCGATTCGCGCGGCACGGGGATCGCGCCGGAGATGGCAGAGCGAGGGTTCTTGAGTTCGGTCGGCGCATAAGCCGCGCCGCAGCTCTCGCAGTTGTCGCCGTACTGGTCCGCCGCGCCGCATTTGGGGCACTCGCCCTTGATGAAGCGGTCGGGCAGGAACATTTCTTTTGCTGGATCGTAGAACTGCTCGATGGCGCGTTCTTCGATCAAGCCTTTCGCCCTGAGCTTGGCATAGATGTCTTCGGCGTAGCGGCGCGTTTCTTCGCTGTGGGTGGTGTAGTAATGGTCGAAAGCGATGCCGAAGCCGGTGAAATCGCGCAGATGCTCGCCATGGACGCGGGCGATGAGCGCCTCGGGCGTCAGCCCTTCTTTTTCCGCCCGCAGCATGACCGGCGTGCCGTGGGTATCGTCCGCACAGACGTAGTGCACGGTGTTGCCCCGCATGCGCTGGAACCGCACCCAGATGTCGGCCTGGATGTAACCCACCAGATGGCCGAGGTGGATGTCGCCGTTGGCGTAGGGCAGGGCATTGGTGACGAAAATCTTGCGGAGCATGGACTGGAACGTTTTTGCAGGAAATGGCGATTCTAGCAAAGCCGCTACGCGCATTCGCGGCCGTTTCGCGGGAACTCGGGCACATCTTTTTGAAACTTACCCAATAATGCCAGCGTGAGGTACCAAGGCCCGGTTTCGGTATCGTTCGTTGAGATGAGCACTCAAGGCGAAGCGCAGAGTATCAACCGGTTTCATGGAAGGGGGCTGTAGCGCCGAGCTGGTTTCGAGACGCTCATGTGTTGCATATCCATCGAAGATGGACTTATCGTTACGCGCTTTTCCAACTGGACAGAGAGCCATGCATACCGAACCGCTTCTTACCTGGCCCGACAACATCCACGCCATCGACGCTGGCTACGTGCGGCCCGGCCTCGCTGCCGTGCATCTGATCGTCGAGAATGGCCGCGTCGCGGTCGTCGAGACCGCCCACAATGCCGCCTTGCCCCGTTTTCTTGCCGCGCTCTCTCAGCTTGGGCTTGCGCCGGAGGCGGTGGATTATGTGTTTCTCACCCACGTCCATCTGGATCATGCTGGCGGCGCGGGCGCTTACATGGCGCGGCTGCCCAAGGCGAAGCTGGTGGTGCATCCGCGCGGCGCGCGGCA
>JAIRWW010000032.1 GCA_031268685.1 Azoarcus sp. | reverse complement strand
CCAAACGCAAAACCAGTTCCCCGGTAGGCGAAATCTGGTAACGAACCGTCGCCGAGACCGGAAGCTGAACGCCGGTGGTTGCGTCATAGATTCTCAACTTATTCGGGTGATGGTGGCCGATCAGCACGATGTCGCCGGGCCGCAGCGCGGGACAAACGCGAACATTCGTGACGGCGCCAAGGCCAGACGTGATGAACATGCACTCAGCCCTGTCGACAACCGGCCCTCCGTTAACTCCCCTCAAATTGCCGCGGATAACCCCATTGCCGTCCACGAATTTGACATATGCGTAGTTAACTGCTCCCGAAAGATACGGGTCCAGAAAGCCGGTATAAATGGAGGAAATCGACGCGAATCCAAGCCGTGTGTTTATTTGTACGGCCAGAAACAAAGCATCATTGGCATCTCTGTACTCGATCACGTAGTTGCCGCTTGAAGCGACAGGCACTGGAACTACGGGAACCGGAACAACAGGCACCGGGGCGACAGGCAGCGGGACGACGGGGGCTGGAACAGCTGGTACCCGAGCAGGGGGCACAGCACGCTGATAGTAGTAGCCACCGTAGCCATAGCCGTATCCATAAAATGGCATTCCCTGTGCTTGAGCAGTGCCAATTCCGGAGAAGAATATGACTGGCGCGCATAGCGCAAACAATGTCGCCGCAATCAGCCGTTCACATAATGTTTCGTATTTCATGACAAACCTCAAAAATCAGACCTCCCCCGGTAATATTATTAATCATCAACAATGACCCATCACACATAATCCGGCGAATCGTTGCATGTGCTTATCATGGCGCGCAAAAGTCTTGAATATGGCTCAGGGACACGAAGCCCCACGATATTACAAGAATGAATGTATCTACACAACTTCGTATTGACCTTTTGCCAGGGCAATCGGGTGAAAGCTGGTTGTCGATTCCGTAGCTATGAAGATATTAAATAGATGCTAAACAGGCTCTTACAACGGTTCCTTGCCGTCATGCCCGCGAAGGCGGGCCTCCCCGCCATGCCCGTGAAGGCGGGAATGACGAGGGGCGGCGGGAACGACGAGGGGTTGAATATGCGTTTGGTGAAAACCAAAGACCGAGAGGAAATATGAAGGCATGCCTCAAGGCGGGACTAAACAGAACCTGCTAAAAATCCGGTGCCCGAATATGGTCATAGCAGCACGGCTTGCCGTGGCTGCGATGATAGACTTCCTTCCTTCTCAATTTACATTTTCGGCGGCGGGAATCGGCGTGTTCAAACTAGTCTTGCTTTTTCTCCTCATTCTTGCCTTGATCGGCCTCGGCGTATTTGGGCTGATACTGCGTGGTTTGTACAGCATCCTGTTCGGGTGGCGCGGCAAATCGGCCCAGGGCGGCGCGGCGGGCGGCGGGCGGCAGCCTGAAGGCCCGCGCTTCCGGTTTGGCCGCGCGCCCGCGCCCCAGATCAGGGCGACCGAACGCATACTGGCTTGCAGTGTCTGCGGCGTCCATGTGCCAGAGAGCGAAGGCGTGCGCACGGCAGAGGCATTTTTCTGCTGCGAGGAGCACCGCCGCGCCTACGAAAAAAATAAAGCCCAAGCGCCCGACGAATGAGCGCCATCATCGCGGAAGCGAATTACGATCCCGCGCGCCGCAGGGCATTGCGCTATTTCAACCTGTTCCGGCTCATTGCCGCAGGCTTTTTTCTCGCTCTCGGCTCGCGCCTCGGCCTCGGCTTTGAAGCGCCAGCGCTGTTCTGGGCCGCCGCGCTCGTCTACCTGGTGTTTATTCTCGCCCTGAGCTTGCCGGAAGCGCGGCGCCGCATCGGTCTTGCCCGGCTGATGATGATACAGGGCTTCATCGACCTGGCCGTCCTGACCGTCGTCATGCGTTTGAGCGGCGGCTACCAGAGCGGCATCCCCGTATTGATGATGATCTTTCTTGCCGGTTCCGGTCTTCTGACCGAAGGGCGGATCGTCCTGCTAATGGCCGCGCTGGCTACGGTCGCCGTGCTGGTCGAGAACAGCTTGCGCTCGCTCTCAGGCGACAGCCAGAAAGCGGGAGATGTCTTCCGGGTAGCGCTGACGTGCAGTTCTTTTTTCGGCATCGCCATCGTTGCGCGCTTGCTGGCCCTGCGCGCCCGGAGCAATGCCACGCTCGCCGCGGAGCGAAGCGTGGAACTCGCGCAACAAGAGGCCATCAACGCCCACATCATCCACGACATGCACGACGGAGTCATAGTCCTGCGCGCCGACGGCATCGTGCGGCAGGTCAACCCTTCGGCCTGCACACTGCTGGGCCAGGCTCACATCGAAGGCCGTCCGCTTGTCGAAATCGACCCTGCCCTGGCCAAACTCTGCCGCAATACGAACACCAACGAAGTCGGGCAGCTCATCACCCTGGGCCGGACCCGCCGCCTGCTGCGCTGCCGAATCGCAGGCGGAAGCAATGGCATGGAAAGCGGGAGCAGCGACCTCGAAGGCGACAAGTTAATCTACCTGACCGACCTGGAAGACATCCAGCGCCGCATGCAGCAGCTCAAACTCGTCTCGCTCGGACGCCTCACTGCCAACATGGCGCACGAAATCCGCAACCCGCTGTCGGCAGTCACGCAGGCCGCCGAACTCCTGCGCGAAGAAAAACGCGGCGACATGCAAATCAGGCTGGCGCACATCATCGAAGACAACGCCCGGCGCATCGAACACATGATCCGCGACGTACTCGCCCTCGGACGGCGAGAGAGCGCGCACCCCGAAGCCTTGCCGCTGGCCAGCTTCGTCTCCGGGCTTTTCGATGAGGCCGGGATGCGCGGCGAAAACGAAAGGGCCGTTTTCCAGGCCAACATAGATCCCGCGCTGACCCTGGGCATCGACCGCAGCCACCTGCACAGGATTCTCGACAATCTGCTCGCCAATGCCCGCCGCTATTGCAGCGGCAAACCCGGCGCCATCCGCGTCGACGCCGACGACGCCGACGACGGCCAAGTCAGCGTGCATGTGCGCGACGATGGCCCCGGCCTGAGCGAACATGTTCGCGCCCACCTGTTCGAACCCTTCTTCACCACGCATGCCAAGGGCACAGGGCTTGGACTCTACATCGCGCGCGAACTGGCCGAAGCCAATGGATTCAGCCTGGACTTGCTGGACGACGATCCCGCCAGCCCTGGCGCACATTTCATACTTACCGGACGCAGCCAGCCATGAGCGCCATCTCCGATAGACGGACCCGGGCCTTAGCTAAAGACATACTCATCGTCGACGACGAAGCGGACATCCGCGAGTTGCTGGAGCTTTCGCTGTTGCGCATGGGCCTTGGCGCGGACAGCGCAGGCTCGCTTGCCGAAGCGCGCGAATTCGTCCAGCGGACCAACTACCGCCTCTGCCTGACCGACATGCGCCTGCCGGATGGCGACGGGCTTGAACTCGTCGAATACATCCAGCACCACCGCCCCGGCCTGCCGGTTGCCGTCATCACCGCCTTCGGCAGCATTGAAACCGCAATCCGCGCGCTAAAACTCGGCGCTTTCGATTTCGTCACAAAACCTATCGAACTCGTGGCGCTGCGCGGGCTGGTGCGCCATGCACTGGAACTCCAGCCCCAATCCGGCGCCTCATCCGCCGTGGCAGCTTCCGCCGCCTCGGGCGGGCGCGGCGGACTCATTGGGAGCGCTCCCGCCATGGTGCAGTTGCACGGACAAATAGAAAAACTCGCCCGCAACCAAGCGCCGGTCTTTATCCATGGCGAATCCGGCACCGGCAAAGAAGTCATCGCCCGTCTCATCCACAATCTCGGCATGCGCGCCGCAGGCCCCTTCGTGCCCGTCAACTGCGGCGCGATTCCGCACGA
>JAIRWW010000291.1 GCA_031268685.1 Azoarcus sp. | reverse complement strand
GGGTGTTCGATGCGAAAGCCAAGCGAAAACGGTTTGGCTTCTATGAAGACGCCGCGCCGGTGCAGCATCTCGAAGGTGTCGCGGGCGCTGTGGCCCAGGGCGAGGATGATGTGGTCGGCGCGGATTTCCGCGCCATTGGCGAGGACGAGGCCGCGCACATGGCCGTCTTCGATCAGCAAGTCGTCGACTCGGGCGCAAAAGCGTATTTCGCCGCCCAGCGATTCGATTTCGGCGCGCATTTTTTCGACCATGCTCACCAGTCTGAAGGTGCCGATGTGCGGTTTGCTCAGATAAAGGATTTCTTCGGGCGCGCCCGCCCGGACGAATTCGGTTAAGACCTTGCGGCCATGGCGCTGCGGGTCTTTGATTTGGCTGTGAAGTTTGCCGTCCGAGAATGTGCCCGCGCCGCCTTCGCCGAACTGTACGTTGGATTCCGGGTCGAGTTCGTGGCCGCGCCAGAGCCGCCAGGTGTCTTTGGCGCGCTCGCGCACTGTTTTGCCCCGTTCGAGGACGAGCGGACGGAATCCCATCTGCGCCAGCACGAGCGCTGCAAAGATGCCGCAAGGCCCGAAGCCGACGATGACCGGGCGTGCCGTTTGGTGTGCCGGGGCGCGGGCAATGAGACGGTAGCGCATGTCGGGCGCGGGGCCGATGCGGTGGTCGTGGGCGAAGCGGCGCAATATTTCGGCTTCCGCGCCGGTGTCGGCGAGATCGCAGTCGATGGTGTAGACGAAGTCCAGCCTTTTGCGCGCGTCGTGGCTGCGCCGGAAAATGGTAAAGCCAGCCAGCCGTTGTAGGGCGATGCCCAAGCGTTGCGCGATGGCTGCCCGCAGGTCTTCGGGCGGGTGGTCGATGGGCAGCCGGAGTTCGGTGATGCGCAGCATGGCGGCGGGAGGGGAATGACGGAGCGGGAAGTTAGTCGGCTTCCCGCGATACCAGCCGCTTGAGTGCGTAGATTTTCTCCAGCGCTTCGCGTGGAGACAAGGTGTCGGGGTCGAGGGCGGCAAGTTCGGACAGCGCCGGGTGCGAAGGGGGGGCTTCTTCTTTGTCCGCCAAAAGCGGTGTGGCGAAAAGATCGGCTTGCGGCCCCGCGTCGACGGCCTGGTTTTCCAGCGCCCGCAGTCGCCGTCGCGCATCGCGGATGACGCTTGTGGGTATGCCTGCGAGCGAGGCGACTTCGATGCCATAGCTTTGGCTCGCCGGGCCGTCTTCCAGGGCGTGCAGGAAAACGATGCGGTGCTTGTGTTCGATGGCGTTGAAGTGGACGTTGGCGCATTCCGGGTATTCGGAGTCGAGCCGGGTCAACTCGAAATAGTGGGTGGCGAAAAGGCTCAGGCTGCGGTTTTTCTCCAGCAGGTGGCGGGCGATGGCGAAGGCGAGCGCGAGGCCGTCGAAGGTCGATGTGCCGCGGCCTATTTCATCCATGAGGACGAGGCTCTGGTCGGTGGCGCCGTGCAGGATGGCGGCTGCTTCGGTCATTTCGACCATGAAGGTGGAGCGGCCCGAGGCGAGGTCGTCGGAGGCGCCGATACGGGTGTAGATGGCGTCGAGCGGGCCGATGCTGGCTTCGCGGGCGGGGACGAAGCTGCCGATGTGGGCAAGTAGCGCGGTGAGGGCGATCTGCCGCATGAAGGTGGATTTGCCGCCCATGTTGGGGCCGGTGATGAGCAGCATGCGGCGCGTGGGGGCGAGTAGCGCGTCGTTATGGATGAAGTGGTCGATCTGGCGTTCGACGACAGGGTGGCGTCCGTCTGCGATGCGGATGCCGGGCTGGGTCGTGAAGACCGGGGCGATGTAGTCGTGGCGCTGCGCCGCTTCGGCGAAGGCGGCCAGGGCGTCTATGCTTGCCAGTGCGCGCGCCGCGCGCTGGAAGGCGGGGATGTGGGGGGCGAGACCGTCGAGGATGGTCTCGTAGAGCATTTTTTCGCGCACGAGCGCCCGCTCCTGCGCGGAGAGGGCTTTGTCCTCGAAGGTCTTGAGTTCGGGGGTTATGTAGCGCTCGGCGTTTTTCAGAGTCTGCCGGCGGCGGTAGTCGTCGGGGACGCGGGCGGTGTTGGCGTGGCTGACTTCGATGTAGAAGCCGTGCACTTTGTTGTATTCGACCTTGAGGTTGGCGATGCCGGTGCGGGCGCGTTCGCGTTCTTCAAGTTTGATGAGGAAGTCGCCGCAGTTGTTCTGGATGCTGCGCAGTTCGTCGAGTTCGGCATCGAAGCCCGTGGCAATGACGCCGCCATCTCTTAGCTGTACGGCTGGTTCGTCGGCTATGGCGCGGATCAGGAGTTCGCGGGGTTCGGCGGGCAGGTCGAGATTGGCGGCGAGTTCGTCGAGCAGTTCGGCGGGGGTGCCGCAAAGCTCAGGGATGAATTCGGGAAGCCGGGCGAGGCTTTCGCGCAGGGCGGAGAGGTCGCGCGGCCTGGCGTTTTTGAGGGCGATTCGCGCGGTGATGCGTTCGACGTCGGCGATGCCCACGAAAAGCGCGCGCACTGTGTAGGCGCGGTTGTGTTGTCCGCCAGCGTTTTCGGCGCTGTCGAGCAGCGCGGCGACGGCGCGGTGGCGGGCGGCGGGGATGAGGGTGGAGCGCGGCGGATGGTGGATGGCGTGCCGGAGCCAGCGGCTGCCCATGGCGGTGATGCAGGTGTCGAGGAGCGAGAGCAGGGTGGGGGCGGCTTCGCCGCGCAGAGTCTCGGTTAGTTCGAGGTTGCGCCGTGTGGCTGTGTCCATCCGCAGGTATTCGGAATCACGTTCGACGACGAGACGGGTGATGTGGGCGAGGTTTTGGCGCTGGGTGCTGCGGGCGTAGTCGTGGAGTGCGCCTGCCGCGCCGAGCGCGACGGGGATGTCGGTGGCGCCGAATCCTGCCAGATCGCAGGTACCGAAGTGTTCTGTGAGAAGCCGGGCCGCGGTGTCGGGAGCGAATTGCCAGTCGGCGAGCCGCCGTGGCGCCGGAACGATGTTTTCGATTTGCGGTAGCGTGAGGCCATCGGGGATGAGGATTTCCGCCGGGGAGAGGCGTTCGAATTGGGCTGTCAGCCCTTCGGGCGGGCATTCGGTGAGCCGCATGTCGCCGTTGGCCAGGTTGAGCCAGGCCAGGCCGAGGACGCCGCGCTGGATGTTGAGCGCGAGCAGCAGCGAGTCCTTGCGCTCGTCCAGGAGCGCGGCATCGGTGAT
>JAIRWW010000282.1 GCA_031268685.1 Azoarcus sp. | reverse complement strand
GGACAGCTCGTGTCGCCGGTATTTTTCGATAAGCTGGTCGATCTTATCGCGTCCACGTCTCCCGATCTCGTGCTGTTTGCGGGCGATATTATTGAATACGATTTCGATTCGTCGGATATCGCGGCGATCACCGCTACTTTGCAGCGTCTCAAGCCCCGGCTGGGGGTTTGGGGCGTGCTGGGCAATCATGAGCATATCGGTGGCAGGGGGGAACTGAGAAAGCATCTCCTGAAGCAGATCGGCTTTCGCATTCTCGTGGATGAATGGGCGGAGGTCGGGGAGGCGGAGGGCGAAAGAATTTTACTGATCGGGCGCAACGATTTTAGTTCAAGGCGTTTTGCCGGTCATGAACGGAAGGCGCTGGATGAGATTCTCGCCGATGCGCCTGTGGATGGGCGTTTGAAGATTTTGCTGGACCATCAGCCTCATGATTTGGCGGCGGCGGAAGCGGCAGGGGTTTATTTGCAGGTTTCCGGCCATACCCATAATGGGCAGCTTTTCCCTGTTAACTGGATTGTCGCGGCAATGTACGAGAATGCGTATGGGCACTCCACGCGCGGCGGTACGAATTATTGGGTGACTTCCGGCGCGGGTACATGGGGGCCGCGGGTGCGCACGTCGGGGCGGACGGAGATTGTATCGATTGATCTGGTTCCGCAATGATTCGCGGTTTGCCAGGGTGATTGCGGCGGTTTCAGCGCGGCGGTTTCGCGGTTTTTGTTGCGGCTTCGGGGCTTGTGGCGGGCGTGTAGCCGGAATTGAGCACCTCTATCGCGGCAAGGAAGGCTTCTTTTACTTGATCTTCGTCGCATCCCATTAGTACGGCGTCTTCAAGGGCTTCTTGGGCGCATTGGCACAACTCGTCGAGGTTTTCCTGCATCACTTTCAGCTTTTCGGTACAGGAAATTATGCTGCCATCGGGCCGTCGCCAAGGGTTTTGGGGCGTGCCGTAGGGGGCGGAGGGGAAGCGGTTTTGTTCGGCGTTCATGAGGGCGTAATTCTAGCCAAGAATGCGGAACACAATCAATCGCGCCGCTTCCTGGACAGCTCATCCTGGAACCTGTTTGGCATTTATTGAGAAGAATTCTGACGAAGGCGGGTTTGAACCGCCATGCAGACTCATGCTGTGCGGCGGACGCAATTCACTTGAATTACCGTGTCCCCAGGGCTACATTATTATCCTTAAAGATTGAATTTGATGCCTAAGGGCTACAGTGACAACGCTTTCTGATGTTTCCGACATGCTCAGGAGCGCTCGCCGCGAAGCGCGGTTGAGCCAGGACGAACTCGCCCGACGGGCGGGCGTTGCGCGCACGACCGTAGCCCGGATGGAAAATCTGGCCAGAGCTGACATGAGCGTGTCCGTGCTGGTGCGCCTGCTTGAAGCTGCTGGCTACGGCCTGAAGCTGGCGAAGCTTGGGCACGCGCGCACGGTCGAAGATATCCTCGCCGAGCAGCGCCGAGGTGATTCGACATGAAGCTGGACGTTCAGGTCAGTGGCAAAACTGTCGCCCAGCTCTACCGCGAACGCGACGAGTACGTCCTGAAGTACCTGCATGGTACCGATCCGGCCTATTTCGTCAGCCTGACCATGCCCGTGCGTGAAGAGCCTTGGCGCTGGCCGCGCGACCTGCATCCGTTCTTTCGCCAGAATCTGCCCGAAGGCTATCTGCTGAACATCATCCGCGAGGAGTTCGGGCCACTGCTCGATGGCACGGACCTGTCCTTGTTGGCGGTCGTCGGTGGTGCCGGTATCGGCCGCGTTACGGTCACGCCCGAGGGTGGCAAGCCCGGCGTGGAGATGGAACCCATGCAGATCGAAAGCCTGCTGACAGCGGAGAACACAGCTGAACACTTCGCATTGCTGGTGCGCCGCTATGCCCGTGCATCGGTCTCTGGCATGGTGCCCAAGTTCATCGCGCCGGAGGATGCGCCCAACGAGGAACTGGGACCGCTGGGCAAGTCCACTCTGCGTACCAGCCGCCACATCATCAAAGGGTCGGACGACAGCACGCCCTACCTCGGTTTCAACGAGTTCTACAGCATGCGCGTACTGGAGCGGTTGGACGTTGTCCCGGTTGCCCGGACTCGTATGTCGGGCGACGGCCGGGTGCTGGTGGTCGAGCGCTTCGATGTGGATGAACGTGGCGTCCCTACGCACGGACTCGAAGATGCCTGCGCACTGCTGGGACTGCCGCCGCACGAGAAGTATGCGACGACCACAGAGAAAGTGCTGAACGCTACCCGTGCCTATCTGCCGGCCGCGCGGATACGGGCGCAACTGGAACAATTCGGTTGGCACCTGCTGACCAATTATGTGGTGCGCAACGCAGACTGCCACACCAAGAACATCGCGCTGTATTACACCCGGCTTGCCGATGTGAGCTTCACACCGGTCTACGACATCGTGACGACCCAAGCTTACCCGCGCTACGCGAACAACCCGCCGGGGCTGGCCATCGACGGCCGCCAAACCTGGACGGCAGGCAAGGCACTGGAGCGTTTCTTCAATGCACGGCTCGGCATTGCGCCACGGCACTATGCTGAAATGGTCGAACGCTTGTGCGAATCGGCCGTGCAGGTCGGTATGGAAGTGATCGAAGCGGCCAGGAATGAGCCACGTTGGCACCCCGTAGCCAAGCAGATGGTGCATGCATGGAACGAAGGCATGGCATCGCTGCGCGACCCAAAGAAATCGGTGAAGCTCCGGGGTTTGGATGCTGCGATTGCTGCGGCTGGGTTCTCCGACCCCGAACCCCCCGAGCAAACTCGCGTGACGATTGGCCGCTCCGAATTACTGGCTCCACCGCGGCGAAGGCGTTAGTTTTGCGGCCCCTCATTATCTGAAATTGCTCCGTAGATATGACGTATGGCAGGGAAAATGAAGTGCCTGCGCGGGACGCGAAGACGGATGATCGGCTGCCCTGTCCGGCCACCGATTTGCTGCCCGCCTGTTCGAGCGTGTGCTTGACGAGTCGACGCCTCAGGCTTCACTCAAGCCGTACCCGGCTCCCCTTCCGCCAAAACGGCAGGGAAGCGGAATGAGAAAACCATTTGAGTGGCGTCACGCACAGGCAGTGATTGATCCCTGAGCGCTTGGTGTTTTTCGACGAAGCCGGGGCAAGCGCAGGCATGACACCCACGCGCGGGCGCTTGCTTTGCGAACGGGGGCGTCTCAGGCGCTTGCTGTGGGGTCTTCGTTCAGTGCCCGGGAATGGGATAATGCCTGCCCATTGTTTTATGTTCCACTTTATCCATGCCCGCCATCCAGTGGTTTCCTGGTCATATGAATGCCGCGCGCCGCAAGCTTGCCGAGACGCTTGCGGCGGTCGATGTCGTCATCGAAGTTACCGATGCCCGCTTGCCCGGAGCCAGCAGCAATCCGATGATCGAAACTTTGCGCCGTTTCAGGAACCGCCCTTGTCTCAAGCTGCTCAATAAGGCAGATCTTGCCGATCCAGCGGCGACGGCGGCGTGGATGGCGTTTTATGATGCGCAGCCCGGCGTAAGAGCCTTGGCGATTTCGGCCAGGAAGGCTGGCGATGTGGCGCGCATTCCGGCAGCCGCGCGGCAGCTTGCGCCGCACCGCGATGATGGAGTCAAGCCATTGCGCATGATCCTGACCGGTATTCCCAATGTCGGGAAATCCACGCTCATGAATGCGCTGCTCAAGCGCCGCGTGGCGAAGGTCGGCGATGAGCCGGCGGTGACGAAGGGGCAGCAAACGCTCGATCTCGGCCCCGGAATGACTCTGACCGATACGCCGGGCTTGATGTGGCCGAAGATCGAACATGATGCCGATGGTTTTATGCTTGCGGCAAGCCATGCGATAGGGCGCAATGCGGTGATCGACGAAGAGATTGCTGCGCGGCTGGGCGATATTTTGCTCCAGCGTTATCCGGCGCTTGTCGCAGCGCGTTATCGCATCGGCACCGAGGGTCTCGATGGCGAGGCTTTGCTGGATGCCGTGGCTCATCGCCGCGGGTGCGTGCAAAAGGGCGGCGCGCCCGATCTGGAGAAGGCTGCGAATGTGTTGCTTGCCGATTATCGCGGAGGCATGCTGGGGCGCATCAGCCTGGAGACGCCGGAGAGCCGGACGCGAATGCTGGCGGCGGAGGCGGGCAGGGGGGAATCCGGCGGTGGTTTGATTGGAGACGGGATGTGAAGGAGATCGGGGTCGACGAACGTATGGAACGGCTCGAATCCCGCCTGATGTTGGCGGAGGATCAGATCGATTCGCTCAATCAGTCCGTATATCGCCAGCAGCAATTGCTCGATCACTTGCAGGCGCGCGTTTTGCAGTTGGCGCAACAGTTCCGGAGCGCGCAGGCGGATGTGCGGGGACGGCCTGAAGATGAGATTCCGCCGCA
>JAIRWW010000085.1 GCA_031268685.1 Azoarcus sp. | reverse complement strand
GGGTCTTGCGTGGTGATGCCCGCCGGGTCGCGGCCTTCGTGCCAGTCGTCGTAAAAACCGGCGGCGGAACCGATTTTTTGGAATTCCGCGTCGAGGTTTGGATGGTTGTCGCCCAATGCGATCAGCGCCGCCGTGCCGATGGAGACGGCATCCGCTCCGAGCGCCATCGCCTTGGCAACGTCCGCGCCCGTGCGGATGCCGCCGGAGACGATGAGTTGCACCTTCCGGTGCATGTCCATTTCCTGCAAGGCTTGCACGGCAAGCGGAATGGCGGGCAGGGTGGGGATGCCGACATGCTCGATGAAGACTTCCTGCGTCGCCGCCGTGCCGCCCTGCATGCCGTCCAGTACGATCACGTCCGCGCCTGCCTTGATTGCGAGCTTGACATCGTAATAGGGACGGGTTGCGCCAATCTTGACGTAGATGGGCTTTTCCCAGTCGGTGATCTCGCGCAATTCCGCGATCTTGATGGCGAGATCGTCCGGGCCGGTCCAGTCGGGGTGGCGGCAGGCGCTTCGCTGGTCGACGCCGATGGGCAGGGTGCGCATGCCGGCCACCCGCGCGGTGACTTTCATGCCGAGCAGCATGCCGCCGCCGCCGGGCTTCGCCCCTTGGCCGAGCACGACTTCGATGGCGTCGGCCTTGCGGATGTCGTCCGGGTTCATGCCGTAGCGCGAGGGCAGGTATTGATAGACCAGGGTTTCGGATTGCCCGCGTTCTTCCTGCGTCATGCCGCCATCGCCTGTCGTGGTGCTGGTGCCGGCGATGGTCGCGCCGCGCCCCAGGGCTTCCTTGGCCTGGGCGGAGAGTGAGCCGAAACTCATTCCGGCGATGGTGATGGGAATCTTGAGGTGCAGGGGTTTCTTGGCGAAGCGCGTGCCGAGCACGACCTCGGTGCCGCATTTTTCGCGGTAGCCTTCGAGCGGGTAGCGCGACATGCTCGAACCCACCAGCAGGAGATCGTCGAAATGCGGCACGCGCCGCTTAGCGCCGCCGCCGCGGATGTCGTAGATGCCGGTTTCGGCGGCGCGGTGAATTTCCTGGATGCTCCGGCGGTCGAAGGTGGCGGATTCGCGCAGGATGGGAGGATGTGTGTTCATTGCAGTGTCCCGTTTCGTTGTGTTCCGGGTGAAGGAGGGCGTTTCGCTTCAGTAGGCGTGGGCATTGTCGACCTTGAAGTTGTAGAGCTGGCGGGCAGAGCCGTAGCGGCGGAAAGCTTCCGGGTTTTCTTTTACCCCGGCGCGTTCCAGCAATTCCGTCAATTCCAGCAAGTGTTCCGGGCGCATTTCTTTTTCGATGCAGTCCGAGCCGAGCGATTTCACCCGGCCTTTCACGTAGATGTGTACCTCATAGAGCGAGTCGCCCAGGTTGTCGCCCACATCGCCGCAGATAACGAGCCGCCCGGCTTGTCCCAGAAAGCAGCTCATGTGTCCGGCATTGCCTCGGACGACGATGTCGATGCCTTTCATCGAAATGCCGCAGCGCGCCCCCGCATCGCCTTCAATGACGAGCAGGCCGCCGTGCGCGGTAGCGCCCGCCGATTGCGAGGCGCTGCCTTTTACGCGCACGCTGCCGGACATCATGTTTTCCGCCACGCCCACGCCGGCGTTGCCGTGGATGATTACGTCGGCTTTCTTGTTCATGCCCGCGCAGTAGTAGCCGGCATGGCCGTATATGTCGATCTTCAGTGCTTCGTCGACGCCTGCGGCAATGTTGTGCTTGCCGTCGGGATGGGTGATCGTCCATGCGTGTTCGGTGATTTGCTTTGCCTGGTCGTGCAGCGCCTGATTCAAGTCGCGGACGCTGGCGGCGGAGAGGTCGATGGTTTTCATTAAAAACTGACTCCGGTTGGAAACCTCCCCCTTCAGGGGGAGAATCGGGCACGGGAGGGGCGTAAGCCCTTCCGTGTCTTGTCGCCCGGTTACGGGCGTGGATTGAAACATGGCTTGCCTTTCTTCCTTGGTCAATGGCGTTCCCACACATAAAGCGTGGCCGGTTCGGGTTCCCATACTTTTGCGTTTTCGATGCCCGGCAGGGTGGCGAAGGCCCGGTATTCGGAGGCCATCGCCACATAATCGCCGGTCTCCGCAAGGACGGCGGGTTTGCAGGCGATGGGGTCGCGGATGACCGCGAAGCCGTCGCGCGTGCCGACGGCAAAAGTGAAAAATCCGTCGAGGTCTTGCAATGCGCCGTCCAGTGCCTCGGCCAGCGAGCCGCCCTGCTTGAGACGCCAGGCGAGATAGCCAGCGGCGACTTCGGAGTCGTTGTCCGTCTCGAAAACGATGCCCTTGCGCCGCAGCTCCTGGCGCAGCAGAAAATGGTTTGAAAGCGAGCCGTTATGCACGAGGCACAAATCCGCGCCGGTCGAGAAGGGATGGCTGCCCGCCATCGTCACCGCACTTTCGGTCGCCATGCGCGTATGGCCGATGATGTGCGAGCCTTTCATCTTCCCGAGCGTGAAACGTTCGGTCACTTCGGTGGGCAGGCCGATGCCTTTCAATATCTCGATGCTCCGGCCCGCGCTCATCACATGCACTTCCGGCGCGAATTCGGCGATTGCCGCGCGCGCTTCGGCCTCTGGCGCTTTTGTTTTCAGGACGGCGGCCGTGGCGTTCCGAAACCAGTTGATCGGCTGGCCGAGCTTTTTTTCGAGCTTGTCGACGAGCGATGCCCAGTCGAAAGATTCGTCCTGCGCTTGCAGTGTGAGTTTGATTTTGTCTTCGGGGACTTCATCCCCGTAAATCGCAAAGCCTGCGCTGTCCGGCCCGCGCTCGGTCATGGACAACAGCATCGGCTCGAAGAGCGCGCCCAATTGCGGCTCCAGCGCCTTGTTCTTGAGATACAGACCAACAATTCCGCACATGGCGTATGACTCCTGTTCTGTTGCAAAGGAAGCTCTGGAAAAACCGCGTTCAAATTCGTTCGGGCCGGGTTTGTCGAAGCTCTTGCTTATATGGGTAATGTCCTTCGACAGGCTCAGGACGAACGGCATTTCAGGGTGAGCGGCATTTCAAGATGAACGGCATTCCAAGATGAACGGCATTTCAGGGCGAGCGGCATTTCATGGTTTCGCAAAGTGCCCGCATGTCAGAAAAACTCGGCGTAGCGCTTGAATTCCCAGTCGGTGACGTAGCGGTTGTATTCCACCCATTCCATACGTTTTTCTTTGACGAATTCATTGACGATTTCATTGCCGAGCGTCTTTCGGAACAAATCGTCGTATTCCAGTGCGTGGATGGCTTCGTTCAAGGATTGCGGCAGAATCTCTATGCCGCGCGCGATGATGTTTTCCACGCCCATCCGGTAGAGGTTTTCGTTGCACGGTTCGCCCGGATCAAGTTCTCGGTCGACGCCGTCGAGTCCGGCGGCGATGATGGCGGCGCTCATGAGATAAGGATTGCAGCCGGAATCGGGCAGGCGGTATTCGAGCCGTCCATAAGGCACGCGGATCATTGCCGAACGGTTGTTCAGCCCGTAAGTGATGAACACCGGCGCCCAGGTCGCGCCGGAAAGCGAACGGCCCACCACCAGCCGCTTATAGGAATTCACCGTAGGCGCGGCGAAGGCGCACAGGGCGGGCGCGTGTTTAAGCAGACCGGCGGCGAAATGGCGGGCGAGTTTCGAGAGGCCCATGCGGCGCTTGTCCGTCTCGTCGTGGAACAAGTTATTGCCCTGTTTATCCCCGATGGAGAGATGAATATGCATGCCGTTACCGGCGCGCTGCGGGTTCGGCTTGGGCATAAAGGAGCACAGCATCCCCATGCTGTTGGCGATTTCCGCCGCCGCCATGCGGAAAAGAACAAAACGGTCGGCGGATTCCAGCGCCTCGCTGTAGGTGTAGTTAATCTCGAATTGTCCTGGCGCATCCTCGTGATCGATCTGGAAAACGTCGTAGCCGATCTTTTGCAGCGATTCCGTCAGGCGCTCCAAAAAGCCCCGCGCCCTGGACAAGCCCTTGTAGTCGTAGCAGGGCTTGTCGAGCGTATCGGACGCTTCCGGGCTGAGGCTACCGTCGGCATTGCGATGGAAAAGGCTGAATTCCGGTTCCAATCCGGTATTGAGATGCCAGCCCCGATCCTTCAGGCGCGCGATCTGCTGTGTCAGCACATAACGGCTGTCGTAAGGATGCGGCTTGCCGTTCACATGGCAGATGCAGGCCACGCGCCCGTAGCCGGGCTGCCATGGCAAGGGCGTCAGGGTCGACAAATCGCCGAAGGCGATCAGATCCGGCCCCTGCGGCGCCATGCCCATGCCAGCGAGCGCGAACCCGGCGAATCCCGCGCCGTTCTTGATGGCATCCGCCAGCGCGCCGACCGGCACGGACTTGGTCTTGGCGACGCCATGGATATCGACAAACTGGGTAAGTACGTATTTGATGCCGTGTTCCGCGATAATGCGCTGCGCCTCGGGCGGGAGCGTTGCCGGGCGTTTCGTCTGTGTCTGGGAAGACATGGAAAGTCCTTTAAATGGAGATGTCCGTGGAATGCCATGCGCACTGGGCGAGGCTGCTTTTCACGGCAGGTAAAACGGCAGGTAAAACATTTCGTTGCGTTCGGGACGGCGGTCTTTGTTTATCGCGCCTTCAGCGAGGCGATTGAAAGGCGCGCACTGCACATAAGGCAAAGCGCATGCCAGCCCTGCCAGCTTTCCATGAAAATCGGCGCGGCATCTGTGCTTTCGCCATGAGAAATTGCCGGAGGCATGGGACGCTTTTCGGGGGAGCTGGCACTTTCATGGTGCATCGGCATGCCATGCAGGCCATCATGGTGCGGAAAGGCAGGACGGGAATTGTTCAGCGCTTCCTTCGTGGGTATGATTAGCTGCTTTTTCTGTGTGACGTGCAAAAAAAACTTACATCTTTAGGAGGGTGAACAAATGCAAATGCAAAAGTATTTATTTCACATCACTATTGCGGTGCTTGCCACGGTTTTAGGTTCCACAGTCGGCTGGTGCCAGAATGGGGATGTCTCGGGTCCAGGTGATAGTGATGTGGCCATGCAACAAATATCTGATGATGAAGCAGCCATGCAGCAAACATTTGACGAGGGAACTCTCCTTGTCCATTCCGGGAAATTCACTGAGGCGATTCAGCAATTCGACAAAGTCATCGCAAGCTATGAAGAAAAATTCAGGGATAAAAAGACGCGGTTCTTTTGTGCCCGAAGTTCAACGGAATCGCTTGCCTACCTCCTAGAAGTGGCGAGTGCCAAGGCAGGCGGTGCAAAGGTATTGTCCATGAATTGGGCGTATGCCTACTATCTAAAGTCTTATGCCTTGCTGGAGCTGGGGCGGCTTTCGGATGTTAAAGCCAATTTGGAACGGGCGCTTGCCCTATCGCCGCACAATTCGCAGTTCCTCTCTGAATTGGGTAATTTCTACCAGCGTGAGCGCAATTGGCCCAAAGCATTGCAGACATTTCAACGTGCCGAGGCTGCCGCGGAATTTTCGCCGCCCGATGTCAAGAACAGCGATTTATCCCGTGCATGGAGGGGAATCGGTTTTGTATACGTTGAGCAGAAGCGCCTTGATGAAGCGGAAAAGATCTACCAGCGATGCCTTGAACTCGATAAGAATGATACAAAGGCGGCAAGTGAGCTACGGTATGTTCAAGACCTAATGAAGCGCTGAACGATCCTGCCGAAGCTTAGCGCTTGCCCGAGCGGTCTCGGCGGCATCAGGTGGATGTCCGCGTGCCGGGCCTGCTTGAAAAGCGTTTGCTCCTTCGCAATTCAGGTCGATCACTTTCGCGCACACTTGTTCGGCATGGAGGCGTAGCGGCAAGCTGGGTTCGTGCGATTGCCCTGGCCTGATGTGCCGCCCGCAGCGCCATGCGCAAGGATTTCAGCGCTAAAAGCGTCGAGCGGCGCACCCGGAGCGCCGTCTTATGCACTCCGAGCGCCGTTTTATGCACTCGGAGCACCGTCTCATGCACTCAGAGCGCCGTGCAGGGCGCTCCGGGCGCGGCGCACGGCAGGCCGCCTGCGGTGAAGAACACTCGCAGTGCATCGCAGGCCGCTCGGAGCGCGGCGCACGACGCTCGGAGCGCACTGCGCCGCGCTGCAAGCGGCAAAAACGCCGGGCGGCTTCCCGGCTGTCGAACGTGGTCCCCGGCGAAGCCGCCGGTTTTGCCGGGACCGGTTTTATCGAACAGTTTTACAGCGCATCACATCACATCGTAAGGAGAAACAAGAATGGCTTATATCAATATGGGGGCGCAGATATTTGCAAGCGGCCATTGCAAATGCGAGTAGAAATTTCGAAGGATGATCTTACCCATGTCGTGCAAATCGCCATGCCTGTCGATGTGAATTTTCCAGCGGATACGCCACAGAAAGGAAGCCTTGTCGATCTCGAAACTTTTGTCGCATCGGATAGCTGGCGTATCTTGGTAGATCAGGTTGATCGCTTGCATGAATGTTCCAAGAAATTATTTTTTTCAGCGCTTATTGACAGAGGATGCGATAAAGCGTCTGGAACCGGAGTATTGAAATGACAAGATCTTGTCTTCCGGAGATGAAATACGAGCTGCGCTACGACGTGGCAAGAGCGTCATCGCTTCTATCGCCATGTTCCGGACAGCCGATACATTCGGGAACATTGTATGGAGTGAGTGAACATTCTTTATATAGCCCAAGCTTGAATCTGAATGCGGCCGCTGATATCCGACGCGGCGATTGGACGCTTGGTGACGAGCGCCGTAACGACTATGAACCGCAAACCGCGTTTGGCAAAAAATTAATGGCTTTGCGTCGCGCCTACATCGACAACGGAGGAGCCTTGCTCAACGACGATGCGCTCGAAGCCGAATTGTCTACCCGTCGAGGATGCGCGAATGCCTAAGCGCACCTACTGGACGGACGGCAATGGGGGAGCGGTAAAAGTCGTTTGCATGAAAGGCTACCCAAACCATTGGCACAGGCAGCGCATTTTGTGATGGAAGGCATGCTTTTTCACACGCATGCCGCGTTCTATTTTTTGCTGCTCTCGCTGGTAAAACCAACGGAGCCGCCGCCGAATTCCCGCATGGCGTCGAGAAGGGCTTCCCGAAAATAGGCGGCGGAAGCGCGGTCGAATAGCAGGTGAAATGCGCCC
>JAIRWW010000222.1 GCA_031268685.1 Azoarcus sp. | reverse complement strand
GGTTATTTCGACCGTACCCTGGCCGCGACGCGCTTACTGGCGGTGGGCGTCGGTTTTGAACTGGGGCGCGAGGCCGACGTATTACCGCAAGCGCACGATCATGCAATGGACTGGCTGGTGACGGAGACCGGGGCCGCGCCTGCCGTGTGTGGCTGATGCGGCATTGCCGCTTGGCGGCGCGCTTCATTCTGCTTCGGTAAGAGCCAGTTCCACCCGGTTGCGGCCTTTGTTCTTGGCTTCGTAGAGAGCGTGGTCGGCGCGCGACAGCGCATGGTCGGTGTTGGTGTCCTGCGGCGTCATGATGGTGACACCGACACTGGCGGTGGCATGGATCTGAGTGCCGTTGTAGTTGAGCGGTGTGTCTTCCAGTACCTTGCGCACCCGTTCGGCCAAGCCGAGCGCGCCTTCCTGGTTGGTTTCCGGCAGCAAAATGGCGAATTCCTCGCCGCCGAGGCGGGCCAAGGTATCGGGTTCGCGCAGCAGTTTGCGTATTTGCCGCACGATATGACATAGCATGACATCGCCGCCAGCATGGCCGTGGGTGTCGTTGATCTGCTTGAAGTGGTCGATGTCGACCATCAGGATGGCCGCTTCGCCTGGATAGCGCGTCAGCCGCGCGTGCTCGCGTTCGATGTGCTCAAAGAAGGTGCGGCGGTTGGGTATGCCTGTGAGCGGGTCGGATGTGGCTAGCTGCCACAGTTCGCGCGCATGGCGTTTTTTCTGCGAGATGTCGCGGTAGATGTAGAGAAAGCCGATTAATTTGCTGTGCAGGCGGATGGGGATGAAGTCGCGTTCTATCCAGCGTCCGTCTTTGAAAATGATTTCTTCGCCGAAGACGGGGCGGGTGGTGGTGCGCAGTTCTTCGATGCGGTTCATGAAAGCCTGGCTGTCTTCGGCGGCTTGGCTGATGAAAACCATCAGTTGGTAGATCGGACGGTTCAGTATGTAGTCGTTGCTGCCCGGCAGGCCCAGCAGATCGAAGATGGACTGGTTTATCAGGACGATTTGCCCGGAGGTATCTTCCATGACCAGCGCGCCCGGAAAGTTTTCGACGACGGCGTTGAGGTGGGAATGCGCGACTTCGAGTTCTTCGCGGGCGGCCTTGCGTTCGGTGAAATCTTCCTTGGTGGCGATGAAGTGCTGGATGGCGCCATTGGCGTCCGTGGCGGGGGAGATGGTGAGAAATTCGTCGTAGAGATTGCCGTCTTTGCGGCGATTGACGAGTTCGCCGCGCCAGACCTGGCCGCTGTTGATGGTCTGCCACATTTGGGCATAGAAACCTTTGCTTTGTATTCCGGACTTGGTCAGGTCGCGCGGGTTGTGGCCGATGGATTCGGCGATGTTGTAGCCGGTAAGGGCGCTGTAGGCCGGGTTGGCCCATTCGATGGCGCCGTCCGGACGGGTGATGATGATGGCGCTTGCACAGGCGTTGAGGGTGCTCTCCAGCAGGTGGCGCTTCGCTTCGGCCTGGAGATGCCGTTCGCGTTCGCCGCGGTTGGAGAGGCGGAAGAAAATATAGCCGAAAAGCGCGCACGCCATGCCGGCAAGTATCAGCAACATGACAGTCATGTTGCTGCGCTGCATTGAATGCCGGGCTTCCGCGATCAACTCGTCGCGTTCGGCGGCCCAGATAACGCCGAAGGGCAGTGTCGGGTGCTGGGCGTGCGCGACAACCCAGTGGCGCTCGTCGATCGTTTCCTGTTCTTGGACGACTGCGGTTTTGTCGTGTTGCCAGTTCTTGCTGATTTCGCGCTCGATCATCAATAGCCCGGCATCGGCGGGCCGGGTGTCGCAGAGTCGCAGACCGTCGGCGCGCAGGAAGGAAATCCGCGCGCTGGGCGTGGCGGCTATGTCGGTGGCTTGCCGCAGCAGATAGGCCAGATCCAGCGTGGCGATCAGTATTTTCCGTTCGTCGCCAGCGGCGCTGCGGTCGAGGACGATAGGGATGAACCCCGGATTGGGCGTGGTTTTGCCGTTGTCGGACAGCGGCACGCCATCGGCGAGGTCGCGCCCCGCGTGCGCAGGCCCGATGCGCAGCCAGTCTCCGGGCGGCGGCGGGGATGAGGGCAGCCAGGGGGCGGGGTCGAAGACGCGGCCAATATTGGATGCCGTGGTGCTGGACAATATTTTGCCTTGCGGGTCGATGAGCGAAATCGACCGCAGGGACGGCGCGTTGTCTAGAACGTGCTGGAAGATGTCTTGCCGCACACTCTTGCCCGAGAGACTGTCGAGAAGGGCTGCGAGCTTGCCG
The DNA here is from genome assembly GCA_031268685.1 of Azoarcus sp. Classification (GTDB taxonomy): domain Bacteria; phylum Pseudomonadota; class Gammaproteobacteria; order Burkholderiales; family Rhodocyclaceae; genus WRNU01. The sequence goes on along the minus strand of JAIRWW010000222.1, from coordinate 685 downwards.
TCGACGTCCTGGAGCGACTGGCCGGTGCTGCGGACGATACTGGCCACATCCCGTTCGGCGATGGAAAAACGGGCGATGCTATGGTGCTGGATTTCGGTGTAGGTCTGGTGGATGAAAGCCAGTGTGGTCAGCGCCAGACATAATATGAGCACTACTGCGAAAGCAATATTGGCGGTGAGATGGCGCAAGCGAGGCTTCTTCATGCCGCCGCGCTCCGGTTTGGACGAGCCTGCGCCATTCGGCGACAGCCGTTGCGCGCCCTTGCGCGTAGCGGTGGATCATTTGGCGCAATATTCGGGGCGGAGCGCAAGCACTGGTAAAAAATGCTCATGTTGTTGCCTGGCGAGGGCGCGCAAACCGCGAGTGGTGGATAATCCCTTGCGATCACTGGGTACTTATCGAATGCGAAGTACGTAACAATAACATGTTGTCAGCTGGGAATGCCCAATCTCCTGCTCGCGGCTTACCCCAGGAACATCCGATAGGCTGGATTGCATGTTTCATCGGTGTATTCGTAGCCGAGTTGGTGCAGAAACCCGGCGAAGTCAGCCTGATCGCCGGGCGTCACCTGCATGCCCGCCAGGACGCGGCCAAAATCGGCTCCATGATTGCGGTAATGGAACAGGCTGATGTTCCAGTCCGAACGCAGGCGGGAGAGAAAATCGATCAATGCGCCGGGCCGTTC
>JAIRWW010000076.1 GCA_031268685.1 Azoarcus sp. | reverse complement strand
CCGTCGGCGAACGCGGCCTGAAGGAAGGCATCGTCGAATACCAGGCCCGCCGTGGCGGCGAACAGCTCAAGCTAGCGCCTTCCGCCGCAGCTGGACACATCGTCGCCTGCCTGCGCGAGCGCCCGGCTGCGCTGTGATCCACGCGGTGATCCAGTTTCATCCAAAACTAACTCCGCTTGGAAACCTCCCCCTTCAGTGGGAGGGGCGGACGCGGGAGGGGCGTAAGCCCGCAGCAGCCTTGTTGCCGCCCGGCTACGGGCGTGGACTGAAACGCTTCTCGTGCTGCCTGCTCGCCGCGAGCGCCATTTGCGCGCTGGCCAGCCTGCCTGCGAAAGCCGGAAACCAGCAAGAAGAACAACTGGCTGCCAGCGTGCGCGCCGCCTTGCACCGCTCGGTAAGCGATGCGGCCCCGGCTGAAATCCCGATCAAAGATGCCGCCGAGCGCAGCCTCTGGCTGGCCGAAATGTCGCATCGTCTCGTAAAGCGCGTCCCCAACCTGAACGCCAGACGGGAATTGCTGACCGCAATTCATTACGAAGCCACCCGCGCCGGGCTGGACCCGCAACTCGTACTCGGACTGATCCAGGTCGAAAGCGGCTTCAACAAATATGCACTCTCGAAAGCTGGCGCGCGCGGCTACATGCAGGTAATGCCCTTCTGGGTCGACACCATAGGCGGCAAAGAAGACAACCTTTTCCATCTCCGCACCAACCTGCGCTATGGCTGCGCCATCCTGCGGCACTACATCGATCTGGAAAAAGGCAACCTCTTTTTCGCGCTGGGCCGCTACAACGGCAGCCGGGGCCGGGCTGAATACCCTCAGCGGGTACGCAAGGCATGGCAAAACACATGGGCCTGGGTAGCGCCGCCTGCCATAACGAAAATAGCCTCGGCGGCATCAGTGCCGCCGATACCTTCGCTGGCCGCCGACGCACCGGGCAAACTGGCTGGATCGCAAGCAGCCGGGCAGATCGGGCCAGCACGCACGCCGCCAGCCGCCCAAACTGCCGCATCCGCCGCACGGCAAGCCGCCGTGACAAAAAAACCGGTCGATCCCCCCGCGCCAAGCCCATCGCCGATTGCCGCCGTGGCGGCTGTGATGCCGGAAACACCAGAAGCCGCGCCAGCCCAGGCCAGCCGTCCGCCGCGAACCGCCTCGCGCATCCCCGTGCGGCGGGACATCGTCATCGTTCGCTGATCTGATCTGCCGTGGCAACACGCGGATTCGCGCCCGGCCAGCCATCTGCGGCGAAATATCCGCATAGCAGCATCAGCATGGCGTCTGAAAAACGCGCTCAGGCGAAGCTTTCGCTCAGGCGAAGCTTTCGTTCTCGCCCAGAAAGCGCCACTGCCCAGGCGGCAAATCTCCCAGGCACACGCGGCCGATGCGCACCCGCTTGAGACCATCCACGCGCAAGCCAAGCAATTCGCACATGCGCCGTATCTGGCGTTTGCGCCCCTCGCGGAGCACAAAGCGCAATTGATCGCGGTTGATCCACTCCACCCGCGCCGGACGCAAGGCGCGCCCATCGAGTTCCAGCCCGTGATTGAGCAGGGAAAGACCGTTTTCCGTCAGACGGCCCACGATCCGCACCAGATACTCCTTTTCGACCTTGGTATCGTTGCCGATCAACTGCCGGGCGATGCGGCCATCCTGCGTCAATACCAGCAGGCCGGTGGAATCTATGTCCAGCCGTCCCGCTGGCGCAAGCCCCTTCAACATAGCGGGCCGGAAAGTCCGCGTTCCGGCTGCGCCGAACTGCGTATCTGCGCGAATCAGGTTTACCGCAGGCCGATAACCCGGTTCGGGCTGCCCGGAAACGTAGCCGACCGGCTTGTGGAGCACGACGGTCACCCGCCCGCCCTGAAGCCGCCGCGCCTCGGGCGACAAAGTGACACGCGCTTCCGGCGACACGCGGACGCCGAGTTCGGAAACCCGTTCCCCGTCGACGAATACCAAACCGCGCCCGATCAACTCGTCGGCCTCGCGCCGCGAACACAGGCCGCGCCCGGCCATGAGCTTGGACAGGCGAATTCCTTCGGAGCTGTCCGGCGCGTTTTCGTTTATAGACTTCATTAATGACACGACCCCCATTCGGCACATTCGGCACATTCGGCAAATTATTCCAGCTATTTCGGATGGCAATAATTACATATGCGGCGAGAATTTTTTCACATTTGGCGAATGTTCAAATAAAATAGCGTATCACTAAATCTTTTTTGCGCCGAATGGAGACACATTTCACTCTAAAAACAAACGCCTCAACATATATCGAAAGAATAGAGTGACGTTTTACCTCAGCATATTTTCAGCCTCGAACTACCATCACAGCATGAAATATAGAGACATGTGAAACCATCCGGTTCCGCTTGTGTTCCCATGCATCCCAGCCTGCCGTTGCCGCCCAGGATATATGTCCGCCTTTAAATCTTCCATCGATACCGAAAACATCCGCTGGGTCGGATGGCGGTCCTATCTTTTGCTGGCGCTACTGGCCGTGACGATCTTGATGTCCACCTGGTTCGCGTCTTCCATCACCACCCCGAAAAACGCACAGTGGTTCCCCGCGCTCTTGGTGGGCACCGTCATCTTGTTCGGTTTCGCCATCATCTGGGGCGTCACCCAGATGCGCAAGGAACTGACCGACCATCTGGGCATGGAGACCGCCCTCAGACAAGCCAGTATTTTTCGC
>JAIRWW010000202.1 GCA_031268685.1 Azoarcus sp. | reverse complement strand
GGCAATTTCGTCGCCGTCAAGGTGGGTGACGGTGAAAAAGTGAATCAGGCCTTGCTTGCGCAAGGCGTCATCGTGCGTCCCGTCGGCACTTACGGCTTGCCAGAATGGTTGCGGGTATCGATTGGATTGCCCGCCGAAAACACGCGCTTCATCGCCGCCTTGCGACGCGCGCTGGCCTGAGGCGAGCGCGTCCATGGCCCTGATCGGCAAACTGGTCATCTGCGGCGTCGGCCTTATCGGCGGCTCCTTCGCGCTGGCGCTGCGCGAAAAAGGCGAAGTTGCCCATGTGGTCGGCATGGGCCGCAAGCGGGCCACGCTTGAGCGTGCACAGGCGCTTGGCATCATTGATGAAATCTGCACCGATTGGGCAGTGGCGCTCGATGCTGCGGATTACGTGCTCCTGGCGACGCCTGTCGGGCAAACCGACGCGATCATGGCGGCCATGGCTCCGCATTTGCAAACGCAGACTATCGTCTCCGACGTAGGTAGCACAAAGGGCGATGTCATCGCTGCCGCTTACCGTCGGCTCGATGCTCATCTTGCCCGCGTCGTGCCCGCGCATCCCATTGCCGGCGCTGAAAACAGCGGCGCTGAAGCCGCGAGCGCTGCGCTTTTCCAGGGCCGGAGCACAGTACTTACGCCCTTGCCGGAAAATGCTCCCGAGGCCATCGAAAAAGTCCGGGCCGCGTGGCGAGCCGCTGGCGCGGCGGTCGTCAGTATGGTCCCGCAGGATCACGACCGCGTTTTCGCCGCAGTCAGCCATTTGCCGCATCTGCTTGCCTTCGGTCTCGTCCACGATCTTGCGGGCCGCGCCAATGCCGAACTGCTTTTTTCCCATGCCGCCAGCGGTTTCCGCGATTTCACCCGCATCGCGGGCAGTCATCCCGAAATGTGGCGCGACATCTGCCTCGCTAACCGCCAAGCCTTGTTGGGCGAGTTGGATCAATACTTGGGCGAGCTTGCCTTGATCCGTTCCCTGCTGCTTTCCGGCAACGGCGAACGCCTCGAAAAGCTTTTTGAAGAAGCGCGGCAGGCGCGCATCGCCTGGGGTGAAAAACACGCAGCCAGCGCCCGTATCGAAATCCGCCGCCCGGAGGAAGCTTGACAAGGTCATGAAAGCCATGCGGGCGCTGTTCACCCTGCCTGGTTTTTCTGGCCTGCCGTTCAGAAGACAACACTGTTAAAGTAGCTACTTTTGTGCTCGGCTATCGGCTGGAGGCCATGCTGCGGCACAGGACGAAGCACAAGGTCATTACATCATGTTTGAATCGGCGGAACTCGGTCACGCGATCGACAAGAAAACTTTCAAGGCGGAAGTGCAGAAATTGCGCGAGGCTTTGCTGGAAGCGCAATTCGATTTGCGGGAAAAAGGAAAATTCCAGGTCCTGATTCTCATCAGCGGCGTCAACGGCGCGGGCAAGGGCGAGACGATCAACGAGCTTTACGGATGGATGGACCCGCGCTATCTCTCCACCCCCGCCTTTGGCGTGCCGACTGACGAGGAAGCCGCGCATCCCTTCATGTGGCGCTTCTGGCAAGTATTGCCGCCCAAAGGGAGGGTCGGGATTTTTTCCGGCTCCTGGTACTCCATGCCCATACATCGCCGCATCGTCGGCGAAATCGGACAGGCGTTCTTCGACCAGCGCGTCGACCAGATCAATCGTTTCGAGGGCATGCTGGCGAATGAAGGGGCGCTTATCCTGAAGTTCTGGTTTCATCTCACAAAGGAGAGCCAGAAAAAACGCTTCAAGGCGCTGGAGAAAAATCCCCGTACCGCATGGCGCGTTACCAAGGCGAGTTGGGACAGCCTGAAGACGCACGACAAATTCCAGGAAGTCGCCTCTCACGTTCTGCGCCTGACCAATACGCCCTGGGCGCCATGGATCGTGGTCGAAAGCGCCGATGATCGTTACCGTTCGCTCACGGTCGGCAAGATCGTCCTGGATGCCCTGCAAAAGCGCCTTGCCAACCCGCGGGAAGGAGAATACCCGGTCGCTCCGCCGCTGTCGCCGCGAACCGATGCGCTGGATGTGTTGACCGCGCTCGATCTCGGGCAAAAACTGGAGCGCGGCGTCTACCAATTGCGCCTGGCGAAAGCGCAAGGGCGGCTGTCCGAACTCGCCCGCGCCCCGACGTTTAAAAAACGCTCCCTGATCCTTGTTTTTGAAGGGGCGGACGCGGCGGGCAAGGGCGGCAGCATCCGCCGTCTCGTTTCCGCCATCGACGCCCGTCAATATCAGATAGTCCCCATAGCCGCGCCCACGCAGGAAGAGCTGGCGCAGCCCTATCTCTGGCGTTTTTGGCGGCATGTACCCAAGGCCGGGCGCATCACCATCTTCGACCGTTCATGGTATGGGCGCGTGCTGGTCGAGCGGGTCGAAGGTTTTTGCAGTGAAGCCGACTGGCTTCGCGCCTACGCCGAAATCAATGATTTCGAGCACGAACTGCGAGCCGATGGTGCGATCATCATCAAGTTCTGGCTGCAAATTTCCGAGGACGAGCAATTGCGGCGTTTCAAGGAACGCGAAAACACGGCGTTCAAACGCTACAAGATCACAGACGAAGACTGGCGCAACCGCGAAAAATGGGACGCTTACCATCAGGCCGTCTGCGACATGGTGGAGCGCACGAGCACGGGGCTGATTCCGTGGACTTTGGTGGAAGCCGACGATAAACCTTTCGCACGGGTGAAAGTGCTGGAGACGGTGTGCGACAGGCTGGAAGAGGCGCTGAGAGAAAAGCCGTGAGTTTCCGCCAGTGAGCTTCCGCCATAAAGGAAGGTCTGTACGACGAAGTCATACTAAGGTTTTGGCTTGATCCGGCGGTTTTACGGCGCCAAGGGCAATTGCGCGCTTTAGGCGCCCCCCGTCTGCGGTGGGGGTGAAGGAGCCGGGGTGAAGACGATTTTGCCGTCGCGCGGCTCGAAGCGGCCCGTGGCATGGCCGGGAGATTGATCGCCGGGCTTGTTCCAATCTTGCACCCGGCATTCCCCGGTGCTGACCAGATACCATTGATTGCCTTGGCGCAGCGCCCACAGCATCTCGCCTGCTTCGTATACCTCGATGGGCGTCATCGCTGTTCTTCCGGGATGGATCTTCACTTTGCGCTGGCAGTCCGGCAAGCGAGAGGCGATGATGGATTGTTCGACCGTATCGTTCCAGAAGTAATGCTGCTCCCGCACGAGGATGACTGCGTGCGTCCTGCCGTCGATCATCATCGAAACCGCCCCGTTTTCGCAGGCGGCAAGGAATGGCAAGACGGCCAGCAAGGCGAAGGCGCAGCGGTACGGGGAAGTCACGGCGGCACTCGACGAGGGTTCATGCTGTTTTCCAGGCAAGGGTTTCACCGGCGCGCAGGGGAAGCAGTTTATCGCCGGCATAGGCGTAATGGGCGGGAACCTGCCATGCTTCGCGCCGGAGTGTGATTTTGTCCGCATTTGGCGGCAGGCCGTAGAACGCCGCGCCATTGAGACTGGCAAATGCTTCGAGGCGGTCGAGCGCGCCCGCTGCCTCGAATACTTCGGCGTAGAGGCTCAATGCGAGCGGCGCGCTGTAGCAGCCCGCGCAGCCGCAAGCCGCTTCTTTTGCGCTGACCGCGTGCGGCGCCGAATCGGTGCCTAGAAAATAGCGTGGATTGCCTGAGCAGGCCGCCTGCACGAGCGCCTGGCGATGTTCTTCGCGCTTGAGCACGGGCAGGCAAGAGTGGTGTGGGCGCAAGCCGCCGACAAAAAGCGCGTTGCGGTTGAACAGCAGGTGTTGCGGCGTGATGGTGGCGGCGACGTTGGTTCCGGCGGCACGCACGAATTGGGCCGCTTCGGCTGTGGTGATGTGCTCGAACACGACTTTGAGGCCGGGGAAGTGCCGTACCAGTGGCGAGAGGGTTTTTTCTACGAATACCCGCTCGCGGTCGAAAATATCGACGTTTTGCGCTGTGGTTTCGCCATGCACGCATAGTGTCAGGCCGAGTGCTTCCATGCGTTCGAGCACAGGATGGATGCGGTCGATTGCGCTTACGCCCGCATCGGAATGGGTCGTCGCGCCAGCCGGGTAGAGTTTGGCTGCGATCACATGGCCGCTGGCCTTGGCTCGGTCGATTTCGTCCGGCGGCGTATCGTCGGTGAGATACAGGCTCATCAGCGGCTCGAAATTAGAGCCTTTCGGTCGCGCGGCGAGAATGCGCTCGCGGTAGGCGAGCGCTTGCGCCGTGGTTGTTACTGGCGGGCGCAGATTGGGCATGATGAGCGCTCGCCCGAAACAATTCGCCGAATGAGGAACCGTCACATCGAGTGCCTTGCCGTCGCGCGCATGTAAATGCCAGTCGTCCGGGCGGATCAGGGTGAGGGAGAGAATACTTTCTGCTTGGGGAGTCGGTAGCTCAGGTTTCATCGCGGGTGCCGTTTTCTGTGCCATCATTGTTATATGTCATGTGCGCGTTTCAGGTCGAAGATTGTCGCACCGGCAATGTTCCAGCGCATGTGAATAAAGTCCGTTGCGGGGTGCGCCGGTTATTTCGGCGGTCAGCCGCACGGCTGTCTTGAGCGGCAGTTCGGCCAGGAGAAGGTGGAGTGTGCGCATTGCCACGGTATCCATTTCTTCGTCTCCGTTTGCGCCGTGGACGACCAACACGAATTCGCCGCGCCCGCGGTTGGCGTCGGCGGTGAACCACGCGCCCGCTTCGGCGAGCGGCATCGCGGCGGTTTCTTCGTGTAATTTTGTAAGCTCGCGTGCGATGAGAATCTCGCGTCCGCCGCCGAAGATATCCGCCATGTCGGCCACGCAGGCCGCCACACGGTGTGGCGCTTCATAGAACACCAGCGCATCTCGTTCGTCCGCCAGCTTGGCCAGCGCGCCGCGTCGCGCTGCTGCCTTGGCTGGCAGAAAACCGACGAAGCGGAACCCGCCTTCGGTGAT
>JAIRWW010000187.1 GCA_031268685.1 Azoarcus sp. | reverse complement strand
ATGTTTCAATCCACGCCCGTAACCGGGCGACAAGGCTGGTGCGGGGTTACACCCCTCCCGTGCGTGATTCTCCCCCTGAAGGGGGAGGTTTCCAACCGGAGTTAGTTTTCGATGAGCAGGCCTTCCTTTTCCGTAATCATATGCAGCATCGACACATGGAAATTCGCCCAGGCGAGCGCCTGCTATACGCGCCTGCTAACCGGAACTTCATTCGAGATCATCGGCATTCACGATGCGCTATCGCTTGCCGAAGGCTATAACCGGGGCTTGCGTCAATGCCGGGGCGACATCGTCATCTTTTCTCACGACGACGTGCTTTTCCTGGATCGTCTTTTCGCCCGCAAAATCAAGGAACGCATGCAAGACTGGGATTTACTGGGTTTTGCCGGAAGCTCGCGCATGGCGAATCCCCCCAGATGGTTTACCGCCAACTGGCCCCACCTGCATGGCGCGGTTTGCCACTGGTCGAATCTACGGCCCGATATGCTGGAATTGGTCATCTATGGCGCGAGCGGCTGGCCAGTTTCCGGCGGCATACAAACACTGGACGGACTATGCATGATCGCCCGCCACGACACAGCAACGGCAACAGGTTTCGACGACGACGCTTTCGATGGATGGCACCTGTACGACACCGATTTCAGTTTCGCGGCGAGTCTTGTCGGCTACAAGATCGGCGTCTGCTGCGACATGCCATACATTCATGCTTCCGCCAGCGTCCAGACAAGCGAAAATCCGTATTATTCGGACGTTTACCGGAAATATGCCGAACGTTTCGCCGCCAAATACCGGGCAGAAAAACTCCCCGAGTTCGCAGACAGCCCTTTGCAGGGAACCTGCATCAAGGTGCACGACCATCGCACGCTGATGCGCCTGTGGAACGAAACTACTTTCCGCCGCGTCACGCTCGCCATTACCCGTCGATGCACAGCAAACGGCTCCGCAGCTTCCGTATTCGATCCATCATGACAACTCACATTCGTTTTTCCATCGTCATTTGCAGCATCAACCCGCTGAAATTCGCCGAAGTCAGCGAAATGTACGAATCGCTTCTTGCCAACTTTCATTTCGAGATCATCGGCATACGCGATGCCCGCTCGCTCGCCGAAGGCTACAACCGCGGCTTGCGGCAGGCGCGCGGCGACATCGTAATCTTCTCGCACGACGACATCCTGATTCTCGACCCGAATTTCGCGCAGAAAATCAGTGCGCGCCTGCAAGATTTCGACATCCTGGGCTTTGCTGGCACACGGTATCTCGAATCCGAATACTGGTGGAAAATGGACATCCCATGGGCATCAGGCGCCATAGCAAACACTCACGGCGACAGCATCAATCTCAGCGTCTGGAACACCGATCCCTGGCCAGTGGTGGACGGCATCCAGGCCATCGACGGTCTGTGCATCATGGCCCGGCAAGAAACAGCGAGAGAAATCGGCTTCGACGCAACCGTTTTCGACGGCTTTCATCTCTACGATCTTGACTTCAGCTTTTCAGCCTGGCGCGCCAGCAAAAAGCTTGGCGTATGCTGCGACATTCCGATCATCCACGCCTCGTTCGGCAATTTCGGCGAAATACACCAAAAATATGCCCGCCTTTTCCGTGCAAAACACCAGAACGCCCTGCCCTGCCCCTCGCACTCAGCATCGCCACACAAAGGACGTTGCACGCCTGTATCCGATTCTCGCGCCCTCACCAAAATCTGGCGACAAGAGTTTTTCCGGCGCCGCGCCATCGCCCTGGGAAGCCCTGAACAATTTCGTTGCCCTGACCCCGAACCGGACGAAATTGCACAGAGCTTCCACAACGGTTTCGACTCATGAATCGAATGCGGTCCAAACGAAATTCATGCCTGGAAGGCGAAAACACGCCAGCTTCAGCCACACTTATACATGGCGGCAGCAAAACTTCTACCCAGGAACTAGTAGTCTGCCTCTTTTAATAGCGCTTTACTCTCTCTCTTTACTCGCATCAGCAGTGCTGGTATTTCACGCTCTTCCTTCAGGCAGATAACAAAAGGGTTTGCATTTAAAAACGAAGGCTGGCAGAATGCGTGCCATAGCATTCTTGTGCTGTATACTGTTGTTTTCGCATCCTGGAGCGGCAACAGCCATTGTATATCTGCGACGCCATTACGGTGGTGTTCTCAGAAACGTCTCAGCGGCGTCTGAGCAACCTTAATCCCAGGTAACTCATGGAGAGCAATATGATCGATCTCGAAAGCTTGGCCTTGCCTGAACTGCGTGCACTGCGGACGCAAGTCGAAACAGAAATTCGTCGCCGTGGATCGGCCACTCAACGTTTAATCAAGCGCGTACAAAAGCTGGCCGCCGATCAAGGTCTGTCGCTTAACGAACTAATCGCCGTCGCAGGCGGCGCCAGCGAAATCCCAACAACTTCCCGTTCTGGCGCGGTAATCAAATACCGCAACCCGGTCAATCCCAGCCAAGGCTGGACGGGTCATGGCCGTAAACCAGGCTGGGTTGTCGAATATCTGGCCAATGGCGGCACCTTGGACAAACTTGCGGCTTGAGCTTCAATCCGCTGGCGCCGCTCCGCGCGTTATGATGCATTGTTCCAAAAAGCCCGGTTTTCCGGGCTTTTTGCTTTTCCACTCACGGCGGCGCATCCACATGTTTATTGCGATGGCGCGCCGTCATTGCTGCGTTCCGATCAATTCTTCGCCGACCATTTCGCCTGGGACACTGTTTTCCGGCTTTCCGCGCTGGATATACACGCCGACACGCCGCACGCCTTTCATCACGCCGAGCTTTGCAAGCCGTATTTTCACCCATGGTGCGGCAAATTTCTCACACAACAGATCTGCGACAAATTCACCCAAAGTTTCAATCAGATTGAAATGACGCCCCGCAAGTTCGGCCCTGATATATTCGACGACCGCCGCATAATCAATGGTATCAGCGATATTGTCGTGGATCGCAGCAGCTTCCGGCACGCCAAAGCTCAGGTCGAATTCGATAGTCTGGGGCGCAAGGCGCTCACGAGAATAAATGCCTACCAAGGCATCGACGCGCAGACCTTCGATAAAGATGAAATTCATCGCAGTTCCCAATAAAATCGGCACAGTTTAAGCTGCCCGCAACCGTGCAGGCGCAACTCCCCGGAGAAACGATGATAACTCTACCTCTCGTGTTGCTATTGGCTGGCGCTTATCTTGTCGGCTCAGTCCCCTTCGCCATTGTATCGAGCCGCCTGTTTCGCATTGACGATCCACGCAGTTACGGTTCGGGAAACCCAGGAGCCACCAATGTCCTGCGCAGCGGCAGCAAAGCCGCCGCTGCGTTGACGCTGGCTGGCGATTGTTTCAAGGGATGGCTGGCGGTATGGGCCGCATCCGCGCTCGGCTTCGATGCCCTGATCGCCGCGCTGGCAGGACTAGCCGCTTTCACCGGCCACGTTTTCAGTATTTTCCTGCGCTTTAAGGGCGGTAAAGGCGTAGCCACCGCGCTGGGCGTGCTGCTCGGCATCGGCCCGGGCATTGCATTAGGCTGCCTGGGCGTCTGGCTACTGGTCGTGCTGGCGAGCCGCTATTCGTCGATGGCCGCGCTTACCGCGGCAACAAGCGCGCCAATACTCACCGGCCTCATGACCGGTAGCGCGGCATTAACGCTTATCGTGCTGTCCATCAGCGCGATACTGATCTGGCGTCATGCGCCGAACATCAAACGGTTTTTATCCGGCACGGAAGAAAAAATCGGCGCGGGCAAGCAGTAAAAAGCCTGCTTACGATTTCCAGGCGGCAAGACCTGGAAGCCGTAAAAAGAGGCCATCCGCCCTGAAAAAAATGCTATTCACCCTGAGATTCCATGGTTCAGGTCAAGAGATTTTGAGGCGATCTGGATAGCGCCTTCCTCCCTGAGCGAGAGATACCGTTCGCCCTGAGATTCTATCGAAGAACCTTGCCTGAAACAGGCAAGGACCAAGCACAGTCCGAACGGGCAAGAATTGTCCAGATCCAGCGTTTCCGAGAAGCACGGAAATCAGCCGTGTGATGCTTGCGGACAGGCGAGGCCGGACAGCGGCCAGCGCGGCCGCACCCGGATGATATTTCCACCTTGCGGCCGCTCTCCCCGAATCAGGCGCTGCGCGGCGGCAAACGCAATCATCACGCCATTGTCCGTACATAAGGCCGGCGCGGGGTAGTACGTTCGCGCGCCGAAACAGCGGACAGCAGCATCGAGCGCGGCGCGCAGCGCCTGATTGGCCCCGACGCCGCCCGCTACGATCAGCGCACGCATGCCGGTTCGTTCGAGTGCTGCCGCCGCTTTCATCGTCAGCACGTCAACCACAGCCTGCTGAAAATCGGCAGCCAGATCGGCTCCCCATTCGGGCCGCCAGTCCTGCGCCGAAACGACATTGAGTACAGCCGTTTTCAGACCGCTAAAGCTGAAATCGAGATCGCCGGAATGCCGCAGCGGGCGCGGCAA